>CAZYFL010000007.1:0-20789 GCA_964646805.1 uncultured Elusimicrobiaceae bacterium
CGCTACATGGTCGGCATCCATTTCGCCAAAACTCCAAATCTTGCTCTTGTTAGCAGCAGGTCCAATAGCACAGAGCGGGCAGTTCGATTGGCCTTTTGCTTCAGCTTTGGCTTTCTGTGTTGCATATCCTGATTTCAGGATTATGTTTATTCAAAAAAGTAACCGGCACGCCCATTACGCCGCTATAATCCATGGGAATATTTTTAACTAACGAAACCTCTATCGCATCGAAGTTGTCGTATTTCTCAAAGGGCTTGTTTGTGCTGAACTTTATAATGTCTGCCGTTGTCATTGGTGACAATGGCACATGACGTCGATTGTGATCAAGATTTGTAAACCATACACAGCCTTTCACAAACAAAAATTTCTTACGACCTTCCATTTTAGAATTAGCGACATTTTCACTTATCGGATAATTGTCCGGAACTTGAAACCATTTATTTCTCCCATCCATTGAAACTCCAAGCCACAACTTGTTATTTTTGATTAGTGGAAATATTTCTTTGTAAGTAATTGCATTTATACCACCAATAATCAGAAACAATTTGTTGCAATCAAAAAGTTGCTTAACATATGGGCGAAACAAGCTGAACGGTGGATTTGTCACCACAATGTCAGATTGTTTAAGTAAATTTATACACTCATCGCTACGAAAGTCGCCGTCGCCTTCTAACGGCGTCCATTCGTTGTGTCTGTTTGCCTTTAACTGCCTGGCAACATCCTTCAAATTAAACTCGCCGTCACCGTCAATGTCATGCACTTTGTTGATAATAAACTTATTGGCAGTTACCTTTGGGCGACCTTTTGATTTTGGGAGAGTGTTGTCGTCGCCAAACAATTCCAGCTGTGTGTTGGCCACGGGCGAGGGCTTGTAGCTTGTGGTGATAAGCTGTTTTAAGCCGAGTTTGTTGAAATTAAGCACGAAATAGCGAAAGAAATTGCTCTCAAACGGATCGTCGCAGTTGCAATATACCCTGCCACGGAATGCATTGGAATCATACTCAAGATACGCTTCAATTTCTTTCTGAATGTCGCCGAACTGAGTATAAAACTCGTCGTTTTTTGTCCTTTTTGCGTCTGTAAGATTGCTGTGTGCCATAAAATTATTGAGTCACAAAAAACATAATGACGGTCATCGTGAGTTGGCTTGCTATCGACGGCATAATGAATGTAGTGTCTCCTTATGTAAGGAGGCCGTGATGAAAATATCTATTGCTTTGAATCGCCCCATTGAATTCAAAAGAATCAGAAACGGCGAAAGGGTTGTTGAGGACACAGATTCGGCGGATATAGATTCTGAAGTCACTTAAACTAAACAACCACCGAGCTATATAAAGATTTGTCTTTTTTTGGGGGGGGGTGGGTGTTTAGAACCACAGGGGCCAAATAACAAAAAATTTCCTACAAAAGCCACCAAAAAACCTCCGAATCGGGTTTGTCGAATTGGAGGTAAAGTGGCGGGGTCGACGGGATTCGAACCCGCGATCTTCGCCTTGACAGGGCGACGTGTTAACCGGCTACACTACGACCCCACAGTGATTCTTATAGGATATCAAAAAACGAAATTTATTTCCATGAAATTCTTGTGCCGCCCCGGGTAAAGAATGGGTAACGGCAGGCTGAGCCTGCCGACTGGCAGGCAGGAAAGATTTCTAAAGAACAAAACGCGCCGGCTGGAGCGATCAACGGACTGCGTTTTTTTGTATCATTACCGAAAGAAAACTTTGTGTTTAGGGAGGCCTCATGAAAAAATCGGAAAAGATGATAGGGGCGGGCATAGCGCTGGCGGCCATAGCCGCGGCGGCCACATATTTCCTCGCGGGCAGGCGCGGGAAAGAGAACAGGGGAAAAATAGCGGCCTGGACGCTGAAGATGAAGGGCGAAGTGCTGGAGAAGATGAAGAAACTAAAAGGAATAAACAAGGAAAACTACCACGCTCTGGTGGACGAAGTGGCCGTGCGTTACGAACGCGCCGAACGCGTCAGCGCCGCTGAAATGAAGCGCCTTAGAGATGAGCTCAAAGGCGCCTGGTCCCACATAAGCAGGCAACTTGTCAAATAAGGCCGCCATTTCCTTTATTCCGCGGAAAATTCCAGCTTAATATCCGGATGAAGGCTGCGGCTTACCGGGCAGGCCTTTATACAGGCCATGAGTTTCTCGCGTTGCAGGGAGCTTATGCCGGCCGGGAGCCGGATTACGCCGGTAAGGGAAGCTATCCGGCGCGGGCTTTCCCGCATATGTTTTTCAATTTCAAGGGAAGCGCCTTCAAATTTTATTCCCTCTCGCTGCGCCAGCCTGGCCATTACGGTCAGTACGCAGGAAACCACAGAGGCCGCGGCCAGATCTGTCGGGGAAAAAGTCCGCCCCCTCCCTCCGTTGTCCGGCGGCAGGTCCGTCAGAAGTTTATTGCCGCTCAATCCGTGGGTGAGTTCCACCTGGTCGCCGCCGATATAAACACCGCTGATTTTAAGAGCCATATTTCCTCCTGAAAGCCGCAGGAACCAGACGTAAATATTCGGTAAACCCATCTGTCATTCCCGCAATTCGTAGGCGGGAATCCATAAAGATTGATTGGATTCCGGCCAACAGATCGCCGGAATGACAGAATGGGACAATGGGTTCACCGAATATTTACAACCAAGCTGCCTTATTTATTATAATATTTATCCGCGATTGCTTTGCAGGAGGTTCCATGAAAATGTACATCCGTCACCTGGTGTTCATATCAGCGGCAGTTTTTACCGTTTCCTGCGTCCCCAGGAGCCCGGAAACAACGCAGAACGGCAACGCGCCTGCGGCCATAACCGCGTCTGTTCCCGCAGAAACAAAGGAGATTAAACCAATCATGGCTATACTTACCAACCCGGCGAAAGCCACAGAGAAAGCCCCTGAAAATTTCAAAGTAAAATTCACCACCACCAAGGGCGGCTTCACGCTTGAAGTCAACCGCTCCTGGGCGCCCCTCGGCGCTGACCGGTTTTATAACCTGGTAAAAGCCGGGTTTTTCACCGATGTCGCGTTCTTCCGCGTGATAGAAGGCTTCATGGTACAGTTCGGCATACACGGAGATCCCGCCGTAGCCGCCGCCTGGCGCGGAGCACGCATCAAAGACGACCCTGTGGTGGAATCCAATAAAATGGGCTACGTCTCTTACGCCATGGCCGGTCCCGACACCCGCACCTCCCAGATGTTCATCAACTTCGGCGACAACGCCCGCCTGGACAGCTCAGGTTTCTCCCCATTCGGCAAGATAACCGACGGCATGGCGGTAGTTGAGAGCATTCATTCCGGCTACGGCGAAGGCGCCCCCAGCGGCATGGGCCCCGACCAGGGCCGGATACAGACGCATGGCAATAAATATCTGAGAACCGATTTCCCCAGGATGGACTATATACTGAGCGTTGCTATAGAATGAAGCCGGTAAAATCATATTCAGAAGCAGCTGTACTGTGCCGCCTTCACTTTTTTAATTTTATGCCGGCTGAAACCCCATCCCTGCCAAGAACGGCTTGAACCGCGCCTGAAGCCCCCCCGGCGGACGCCCGGATTTCGTAAGAGCCCAGGAAACCGCGCACGCGGAATTCTCCGCGCTTATCCGTGATCCCACTGATATCCGTACGCCATTTTCTAAGAAGAAGCTCTTCAAGAGCCAGGGCCGCCGGCTTTTTTGACCAGTCTTTCCTGTAAAGCGCCGGCGCCGGCTCGGAATGTATTCCCTCCCAGAATCCCCAAAGCGTTATTCCTTCCACCGCCGGATGGCTGAATACCGCGGTCATAAAATCACGCAGGTAATCGGCCTGCAGCTTTTCGTCGGTTATATCTATGTCCAGCTCCGTGGCCTGTATGGGCTTGCCTAAGCGCTGAAACCTGTCCAGCACCTTCAGCAACCGTACCGGCGGGGTAAGTTCCCACCTAAAATGACTCTGAAGACCTATCCCATAGAGGGGAGCTTTATTTTCAAGAAGATACCGGATAAAGGCCTCGTACCGGTCCTGCCGTTCCTTATCGGCGCCGAAGTCATCAAGTATGCCATAATCGTTCACATAAAGCCTGGCGGAAGGATCGGCCTCATGCGCGTACTGGAACCACTTCAACGCCTCGCCGGGCCCCAGGAGGCCTGTGATCTCCTGGTTGCCGATCGGCTCGTTCAGCACATCCCATTCCGCAACTTTCCCCCTATAATAAGCGGCTTCTTCCTTTATATGGTCGCGTATGGCTCCGCGCAGTTTTTCAGGGTCGCCCTTAAGCTTCCCGATATCCTCCGGCATGTGTTCCCAGCCGGGCCATATCAGGGTATGCCCCCGCAGGTGTATCCCGTTGGCATTAAGCCAGGCCGCCGTTTTGTCGGCCCATATCTTCCGGTTCCCTTTCCAGAAAGGCCATTTCAGGCCATTCTCAATGGTAGCGGAGTTGAAAAGCTTCAGGAAAGTTTCCCTGTACCGGCGCTTATTCTCTTCCCTGTTCCCGGCGAACAGGAACTTGGAGCTGACCGCGCTGCCGAACAGGAAAGAATGTCTGAGAAATTTGACTTCTACGGCAGCGCCCGGAGCTGGTCTTCCGTCCGGACCGATGACACTGACGGTAATATTTCCTTTCCTGATCTTCTCTATGCGCTCTTGCGCAACTGTCCGCCAGCGGGCTCCGGCTTCCCTGCCTTCATAAAACCCTGAAGAGGCAAAAGACCCCCGCTTCGGGGTTCGGCCGTAATTTATCAGTTCAAAACCTCCGATGTCCACCGTCTGCAGGCCGAAACCGGCCCGGAAAGTTACCTGCGCTTTCCCGGCCGGATAGTCTCCGGCCGATCTGAACGGAATATCCACCCGGCGCCACCGCACACCGGCTTCCGCCGGAAGCGCTACTGATTTCGTGTAATCGCCGCCGGCCTGTTCAAACACGAAATCCACCCTAGCCGAAGGCGAGAACAGGGGCTTCCGGACATAGAACCTGGCCGCCAGGGCGTCCCCCGCGCGCACCGGCGCGGTAGTCTGCGCGCGCAACTGAACTTCGTAGGAGTGAACAGACTTGGAGAAGGTGCGGATGCGCACCGCGCGCTTAAATGGAAGGGCGGGATTTTTAATGGCCCTGAGCGTGGCTGCGCCGCTGCCCGCGGAAAGGAAAGCCCCGGGATCAGCCAGGGCGGAGTTTTTTATCAGCGCGGTTCCGGCGGGAAGCGGCGGCGCGGCAGGGATCCTGGACATATACGCGGCATACGCCAGCAGTCCGGCCAGAGCCGGCAGAAAACCGCAGAGGAACAGGATAAAGCGTTTCACTTTCCCTTCAGATCCCAGTTGCAATACCAGTTGAGGAAGACGTTTAACGTTTTGGCCGAACGGCGCAACTGCGGGAACTTTTGCCAGTAATATTCAGAACCTGCATCAAAATATCTGCCGCTTAAAACCGCTCCTGCCGAAGGACCGTGCACGTTGTAATACTGCTTATTTTTAGTGCGCAGCCGCCAGTTATAAGCCGCATAAGTCTTAAATTTCCAGCCCCTGCCGAGCGCCAGCCAGTCCACCCCCTGCCTGACCCAGCCCTGCGAGCCGGAACCCTCCGCGCCATGCAGGTCATAGCTCATCTTGCCCCAGGTGGAGAACGGAAGCGCGAGCGGCGCCCGTGACCCTAAGGAGGGCAGGCCGGTCCATTTGGAAATATCACGGGAGGCGTACCAGCCGGAAAAGAGAGAGTAATTTTCAACGTTCCGCGGTAGGCTCGGATAGCGGGTCCAGGCGAATTCCGCTCCGGCGGAAAAAGCTCCCTTTTCAGCCGCGGCTATCAGGGAGGGCCCTATAGCATTGTAGTAGGTTTTATTGCGGGTGCGCATGCGCCAGTTATAAGCCGCGTAGGTGTTAAGATCCAATTTTTTTCCGAGCCTGGCCCAACGCACACCCTGCCTTGCCCAGCCTTGCACGCCGGCGCCTTCCGTCTTGCCGGAACCCTGCGAGAGGCTGCCCCAGACTGAACCGGGATAGCCGTGCGGAGAATATGCCACGGAAACGGCCGGAGAAAGCGCGCCGGATACGAGTAATAACGCCAGGGCCGCGCTCTTGTGCTTCAACATCGCTTTAATTCGCCTCCATTAATGATATTCTCCACAGGGAGCTGAGCCGGACCGCCTTCCCTTTTATACGCCTTTTATCCTCTTTTTCCTGTACCTTTGTAAAAAATAGAACAGGATGAGGCTTAGGACTAAAATAACAATGCCCAGGAAAACGTTATACATCCAGGGGTGGCTGTAAAGATAGATATCCATGCGGGAAAGAAGTCCGGCCTTCCCCGCAAAATACTTCTTCCCGATATTCACTGCCATGATGTTCTTTTCAGGTTTGTCCAGTCCTATCAGGACAAGATCGCCTTTTATGTTAGCCTGTACTCCGGGTTCCATAATGGCGACGGACAGCGCCAGGAGCTCCCTGGGGGAACAGGCGGCAATCAGGACAACGGTGCGCCCTTCGGCGTAGGGCGACTGAAATTCCATCACGGCGCCGTTACCCGGGCTTAATCCGCTTAGCTGCCTGCTGAATGCGAACTGTGATTTGTCAGCCCAGCCATGGACGACAGGATACGGGAAGGCCATCTCTTTGGTCAAAGCTAGAGGCGACAGTTCTTTTATATTTTCCGGCAGAGAACCTATGTCCCCTATAATCATAAGCTCGCCATTGAATTTCTCAGGCGGCGTCGTGGTATACTGCATCTCTAGGAGAGGATGGCCGTTCTTCTGGGTTATCATGCCTGTCAGATTCAGCGCGGCCTCTATGCTCTCGCGATTCGGATTCGGCAGGTAGATTTTTGAGCCGTGGCCGTCGGGCCAGCGGGTGAGGGGGAACCCGTTGAGCATGAACAATTCCAAGCGCGGCATGTCCACATAATGCGGCATGGGCGGGAATTCTATAGTGGAAACATCCATAATGGTCAGAAAAAGATTCTGCGCCTGAATATATTCACAGTTCTTTCCAACCAAGGGGGCCAGGACAGGCTCAAACCGCAGAACGTTGCCCCCCGGTTTGAACAGGTAGGTGGGAATATCCAGTTTATACCCCTCTACCAGCCCCCCGCGCGGATCGTCGAGGTTTATCCCTCTGAGGAGCTGGCCGTTCAGCGATATATTAAAAACCGAATCGGAGCGGTGGGCGGCCCCATAGGAATAGCTGAGCGATAATTTGGCGTAAAGATTCTGTTTTATAAGAAAATCCGCCGGCAGGCGGAATGCTATCTCGGCCCCGTTCGCGTTTCCGCCGGCGAAGGTGCGGTTAGGGAAGTTCAGTGATTTAAATGTGTACTTTGAATCAGCCTTTATGACCCCTTTGCCGCCGTAAAGAGGGATATCGGGCATAACGAGACCTGTCACCGTCATTTCTTCCGTTTCCGGGAACGGCGCGGACATGACGGCGAAAGTCTCTGCGGCAAGCTTCAACTGGTCTTTATTCAATCCCGATACGACTATCAGCGCGTGGAAAGGATCGCCAGAGGCCTCTTCCGGAGAAGAATTGGCGCCGCCGGCCCTGGGCAGAGCCATGATCTTCAGGAAAGGGCCTTTAATTTTCTCCGCATTGAAGCCAGGAGTCCTTATAGTTTTGGCCGCGAAAGCCTTATCCCCTATAATGATGTTGTCATACCCGGCCACTATCCCCTTTGATATAGAGAAGACCACGTTCCTGTAGTCAAATTTCATCGCGACTCCGGAAGCTATGATGCCGGCTATAGCGAGCGTTTCCGGATTCCCGTCAGGTATGACGATGTTTATCTCTCCCCGCGGGTTCATCTTCGGGTCAAACAGGAAATTGGCTACGGCGGACAGTTTTAAGGGCACTTTTTTAAGCGTATATTCTACTTCCACTACAGCGTCTTCATCATCCAGCTTCAGCGTGGTCCAAAGTTCAGGCTGGCAGGGGAATTCACACCCCAGGGAATAATGCTGGTTGACGGTAAAGCTCAGGTCGTTGTAGCCAGGCTTGAACCGCTCCGCGGGCAGGGACAGCCTTAAAGAACCTTCCGGGGCGAGCGGGGACAGTTTCACCTGTGATATCGGGTCGCCGTTGAACCTGGTAATAAGCCGGGAGTTAGCCGCCAGGAGGGCGGAGGAGTTCACATACTTGAATGAAAGAGACGCTCTTTTTATCTTCCACCGTTCCGGCACAGGTATCTGTATCCCGTATTCCGCCGACGTGCATTTAAGTTCCACCCGTCTGACCGGGGTGAATTTATATAACGGCATCCGCAGGATCTCGGAACGGGCGGTCCCGGGCTGGATTGCCAGGAACAAAATGCCTGAGATCATGGCAAGAATACCGTTATTTTTCATTATCGCGAACCTCCGCTGAAATTCAACGAAAACCGATACAACTGAAAACCCTTTCCGGATTTATTCAATAATAATTGAAATAGCCCTGGAATAAATTCCCAAAAAATCCGTATTGCAGCTCTTTTACAAGGCTTTCCAGCAGCTCTTCCGTCCTGTCGTTATCCGCCTGGCAGGCTCCCGCCCCGGGATGGCCGCCTCCGCCGTATTTCCTCATGATGCCGCCGATATCTGCGGAATATGTCCTGTCAAGGATAGACCTGCCCGCAGCGAAGACCGTCCTGCCGCTCCCGGAGGCCGAAGAAACATGCAGCGACACGTTGCATTCCGGGAACAGGGCGTATGTCATGAACTTGTTGCCAGGGTAGATAATTTTTTCCTTCCTTGTATCTGTAACGACAAGGTTGGAAAAGACCGATGAGCATCTCAAGATCTGCCACTTGTGCCCTTCTATGCATGAAAAATACAATTCCAGCCTGTCTTCGATATCCGGCAGGCTCAACATCTCCCAGATGGAATGGTCCCTGCCCTCCAGCATCAATTCGTCCATGAGCTCATTATGCGAGACGCGGAATTTTTTATATTCCTCCAGTCCCGTCCTCGGGTCTATAAGGTAGTTCAGGAGCCCCCAGCCTGCCGGATACAGAATCTCGTCCGTAGCTATTCCGGCGCTGAAACCTTTATTGATCGCGTCCAGGATATCCGTATGGTTGTTCCTGAATTTATCTTTCCCGTAATAGTTATAGATCACTCTTGCCGTAGAGGAAACCAGGGGATCTACCGTCAGATTTTTCCTGCCCTCCGCCGCCCTGACCGCGGCGGGGAAATGGTCAAACGCCATGCAGACGATCTCCTTATACGGAAGGCCGGCCGTGATGTCCTCTCCGGTTAGCCCGAATTCTCCGCTTTCTATGTCCTTCGGGTGGACAAAAACGACCTTCTCAACGAGGTCAAGCTCCTTTAACAGGATACCGCAGACCATCCCGTCAAAATCGTCCTTGGTGACAAGCCTGTATTTCTTCCCGTTCAAGTTATTAAGCCTCCGCCCGCGCGGCCGACCGGCCGGCGCCGCCCACGATGCTGCCGGCGAAATGCCTGATGCGGCCCGTCGCCGGAACGAGGACGAGCCTCCACAGGGTTATGAATAATATTTCAACACCCTTGATGCCGGACCTGAAGAGGAATGCTATGACCCATACAGGATCCGCCGGTTTTGTCTTCTGCTCCCAGAAGTCAGCCCACCTTTGACTGTCGCCAAACACGAATTCTACCGTTTCCGCGTACCGGATGCCATCGGATTTTAAGAACTCGCACCCGCAAACATACTTATCGCCTTTTTTCAACTGCCTTTTAACGCGCGCCTCTATCCTGAATTTTTTGCCATAGCTGTTCCTGGTTTCCAGCGTCACATGCTCAAGATGCGCCGGCGCATGGGACAGTTCAAACGCTATTCCCACGCCCGACAGGGAAATGTCCTCTATCTTCGCTTCTACCGTGCGCTTAAGCCTGGGCAGGAACACCCGCGCTTTGCTTTTTGCCCACATTCTGTGGTGCCGGCGCACCTGTTTGCGCTCAAAGAACGCCCCGAACGAGGCCAGCGCCAGCAGCAGGTTCAGTACGCACCAGACAAAGGTTATCATGGTAATATCACGATAAACCGGATACTGGAACCATTTTATTACCGCAGCCGGTATAGCCGCTATAAGCACCGTGGTCAGCAGCAGAAAAGGCAGGACGAACCCGCTTAAGGAATCGCTTTCCAGGCTCTTCCCCTTCGGGGTCACCTTGAAAGAAGGCTTCCTGGGATTAAAAAATACGGAAAAAACCACGGGGATAAGAAACAATGACTGAATGCCTTCAAAAAATTCCGAGAAAAAAGGCCATCTGAACCTGCCGTAAAGGAAACCCGTAAGGATAACAGACCCCACGACATGCGGGATAGCGTATGCCAGTACCTGCGGCACGGACGTGAAATAGACCTTGAGGTTCAGAAGCAGGAATGCTGCGGGCGCTACATAAAAAATAACTCTGGTAATGCCGAAAAACCAATAGAAACAGCTGTTGAAATAGCAGAGCCTCTGATAGAACTTAAGACCTTTTACGAAAAGCGGGTTGGTTAGGACGAAAATCTGCGCCATTCCCTGTGCCCACCTGCTTTTCTGCACTATCAGATCGTCAAAAGTCTCGGGCGACAGGCCGCACACCATAGGACGGGGGATATAGACGCTCTTATAACCTCTTGCGTGCAGGGAAAGGGCCGTCTCGCAGTCTTCGGTGATGGTCTCGCCGCAGATGCCACCGAGCTCCTCCAGGTATTTCCTTCTTAACAGCGCCGCCGAGCCGCAGAAATAACTGGAATTCCACATGTCAAGGCCCGGGTGGATGGCGCGGTAGAACATGTCATTCTCACTCGGGGCGTCCTTAAAGATAGCCATGTTCTTCTCTATCGGGTTCGGGTTGATAAAGAAGTGCGGCGTCTGCACGAACGCGACCTTCTCGTCCTTAACGAACCAGCCCGCGGTATTTTTCAGGATATCCCTTGCGGGCACATGGTCGCAGTCCAAAACCAGTATCAGATCGGAATGTGTATGCCCAAGGGCATGGTTGAGGTTGCCGGCCTTGGCCCTTAAGTTCTTTTCACGGACTATATAGCCGCAGCCCAGCTCTCCGGCCAGCCTTTTAAAGGCGTAGTATCTTTCCCATGCCGCCTGCGACGTCCCCGGGTCATTTCTCTTCGCCACCGACGCCCCGTCGTCAAGTATGAAGACGTTAAGCTTGCCCCCGGGGTAATCAATATTCATGGCGGCTATTGCCGTTGTCTTCACCATGTCTATCGGTTCGTTATAGGTGGGAATAAGCACGTCCACCGAAGGATAAAGCGACGCATCTTCCGGTAGCGGCATTATTTTATGTTCCAGGGGCCAGATATTCGTGAAAATGCCGAGACCGTGTATGGTTATAGCGTACATCTCCGCAAAATAGAGGGCTATCATGCCCAGGAAATCCAAAGGACCGGTGTATACCAGCGTTTCTACGGTCCTCCAGAGCACATAACGGAGTGTCAGGAACACGCACAACATCACGAACACTATCCTCAGCGGGGGTTTTTTGACTTTTTCAATCCGGCCCAGGATGAACACTACGAGAACTATGCCCCAGCCCACTACGAACTGGCTGCCAAGGGCCAGATATAATTGCGCGAGATGGAAGAAAAAATAAAGGACAAGCGCTAAAAAAATATGAGGGAGGGCGTTGAATACTTTTACATTTTCAGGCAACACGCGTTCCAGCCAGCCTGAAACCGCAGCGGCGTATTGCGCGCGCGAAGCCAGGCTTATCATTCCGTGGCGTCCTGAATTGTTACACTATGCTCTTTTCTTCTATTCTCCTCTCCGGAAGAAGGAGACATGCCGCACATTTTAAGGATCATGAACGCAAGAAAAAGCGCGATAACCGCCGCCAAACCGATCTTACTCTGCAACGGAAACTTCTCCTCCGCCTCCTTTTGAGGAACCATTATTTTGGCGGAAAGGTCGCGGTCTATCTCGCCCGGGTTCCAGAACGCTTTATAAAGCTTCATAGCGTCCTTCTTGCCTTTCAGTTCGGCTTCCCTGGCAAAACCGCAATAAATCTCCGATTTATCCGACAGGGCGTTGTAAGTCTCTTGCGAGATGTAGATCTCTCCGGGACTCGCTTGCCCCTCAATCCTAGACGCGACATTCACAATATCGCCGAATATATCGTTTTTTTCCACTATCCCCTGCCCCGTATGTATTCCGATGCGCATAAGGACGGGCATCGGGAGCTTCTTGCGCATATTGAACGCGTCCATGCCTTTCTGCATCTCTACGGCGGCACGCACGGCGTCCAGCGGGTCCGCGAAATACGACATAGTCCCGTCACCCATAGTTTTCACAAGGGTTCCGTTGTATTTTTTAAAGAGCGGGAAAAGGATGTCGTTATGCTGCTTGATCAGGGAACGGGTGGCAAAATCGCCATGCGTTTCAGCGAGGGACGTGGAGCCCTTAAGGTCGGTAAACATAACGGTGATGATCCTGGTAAACTGGTCTTTGAACAGCTTATCAAGGCGGTCCCGCTCTTCAATTATCTTGTCCACATCCATATTCTGGTCGTGGCTTTCTTTTGTTGTTTTATCTTCCATGCCCTAATCTCACCGGACGATCCCCGTTATCCCCTCATCTTTGAAGACGGGGATCAAAGAATTCCTAAATTATAGTAACTACTCAGGTAGACAGAATTCAGGAGTCAGAATTCAGAATAGCCTGCGAATAAGCCTCCAACATCTTCATTCTGACTCCTGAATTCTGAATTCTGTCTACCTGAGTAGTTACAAATTATAACACAAAAACAGACGGGGCCGGTTAGGTAGCGTCCCGGAGAAAAGTCAGCGCGTGTTGATCCGGTTCAGACGTTTCTTGTATATATAACTGGCTCCCTGATAGAAGGCGACGGCCTCGTCTTCAAGCGCCTTGTCCGCCGGGGCTTCCGTTACGGTTTTAGCGGCCTCATCCCATTTGTAGCTCTTCAGGTATTTCTTCGGGCCCAGCACGGCCAGGCGGTCGGCCTTCAATAAACCCACTTTCTGGAAAGTTGAAAGAAAGGCCCGGCCCTCCGCCTTCCCGTTCAAAATATCCCTGCCGAAGAACCTGCTTTCGTAAGAGGCATTCATCAGGCCCAGCGCCGTCGGGGCCAGGTCCACCTGCGAGGCAAGCGTTTCCACCGGGGCGGGCTTTACATGCGCCGGGGAATAAATAAACAACGGTATATGGTAATTGCGCACCGGGATTTCCGTTTTGCCGGCCGAGTTGGCGCAATGGTCCGCGGTTATGACGAAGATAGTATTCTTAAACCAGGGTTTTTTTGAAGCGTCGGCAAGAAACTCCCCTATGGCGTAGTCGGAATATTTAAGCGCTCCGCGTCTGCTCTGCGCGGAGGACGGTATGTCTATTTTCCCGTCCGGATAGGTGAATGGCCGGTGGTTGGTGGTGGTCATCACCATGTAGAAGAACGGCTTTCCGGCGCTGAAATCCGCGTCGGCCTCCTTCAGCGTTCTGGACAGCAAGTCACCGTCGCAGACGCCCCAGATGTTTGCGAATGTTATCTCGTCTTTGGAGAAGTCAGCCCGGTCAACTATATCAAAGCCGTTGCCGGAATAGAAGGCGTTCATATTGTCAAAATATCCGTAGCCGGCGTAAATATACTTAGCGGCGTAGCCGAGGTCCCGCATTACCGAGCCCCAGGAGAAAAACCCTCCGTTGTCGGGGCGCTTCACAATGGAGGTGCCGGGCAGCGGCGGGATGGAAAGAGTCATGGCCTCCAACCCGCGCACGGTGCGTGTGCCGGTGGCGTAATACCTCTTGAAAAACAGCGCTTTTTCCGCCAGCGCGTCCAGGTTAGGCAGCGTCCCCGCGCCCCTGGCCGCCCCGAAAGCGGAGAGATATTCGGCGCTGAGACTTTCCTCCACTATCACTACCACGTTAAGTTTCTTAAAAGTCCCGCGGCCTTTTATGCGGCGCGCTATATCCAACCCGCCGCCCTTAAATTCCACGCCGGGGCCGGCCAGCGAGGCGCGCAGGGCGCTGAAAGCCGCCTCCGGCGCGCCGGAAGCGTAAAATTTATCGTAGGGCAGCTCGTTATTTCTAAAAGCCGAGCCGAAGGCGTAAAGCCCGTTCATCGCCACCTCGTTGGCGTATTCGTTCTCTGATATCTGCGCCGGCCGTCCGTCCAGAAGGAAGAAACAGAGAGCTGGGGCGGCCAGTACCGGCAGGGCGTTAAAAAACCGCCTGCGGAAAGACAGAGGATCGGCAAAAGAAAAAGCCAGACGCCTGCCGAACAGCCAAAGCGCGCCCACGGCCAGGGCTGTCACCATCGGCAGCGTCACCGGCAGGTTGTAGGATTCGCGTATATTGCCCAGCACCTCATTGGTATAAACCAGGTAGTCTACCGCTATAAAGTTATAGCGCACCCCGAATTCATAGAAAAAATAGTATTCGGCGGCCAGATTGAAGGCAAGCAGGAAAGCGGCTATGAAGAAAAAGCCGTAAACCGCCAGGCGGTGCCAGGCGGCCGCATAAATTTTTTCAGGCAGGGCCAGCAGATAAAGCGTCGGCGCGATCCCCGCGTAGGAAAAAGCCGCACAGTCGTAAAGCAGCCCCGCCGCGAACATCTTTATTAAAACCCAAAGCCCGCTGTCCAGCTCCGGCCAGGCCATAACCAGCAGCGTGAACCGTGTAAGCAGCGAAAAACCAAGGAATAAAAGAAAAAAATTGAGGAATAGTCCGCGCCGGTCTTTGTTCATTATTTATGTCTTATAACACACGCGCAGTCGCCGTATCATGCCCCGCCCCGTCCATAACGGCCCTTGCGGGCATTACGCTGACGCACAGGAGCAAAACACAGCCAGGGAACATGATCTATCCGGTATAGTCACAAAGTCTCCATTTTTTAACGCCCTTAATTATATCAATTGGCAGGGGCCGGGGAGTGTGATTAAAGATGTAACCGGCCGCGACAAATCGGTTGAAAATATTATCTATCGACCTGTTGCGCTCAAGGATAATGTAGAATATATCTAAAGACGAATATCATGACCTCAATTAGGGAAATCAGGACTTCCCACTGGACTTGTAACTACTCAGGTAGCCAGAAGTCAGAATTCAGGAGCCAGAATGAGACCGCCGGCAACGAGAAAGTTTCCGCCATTCTGAATTCTGACTTCTGAATTCTGACTACCTGAGCAGTTACCTGGACTTGCCGATACGCACCCCTTTGGCCGTACGCCGGCGCATCGCCATGGGCGACTGTTTCATGCGTGAAATCATGAGGAAAGGAAAAGTGCTATATGAAACGCATAGCGCTTGATAAGTATCTCGAAGAAGAGAAAGAATGGCTCCACCTGAGCCCATCCACAAGAATGATGGAGTCAGCTAAATTATGGCGGACATATGTCCTGTTTGGAGGCAGCCTTGACCCCGAACCCGATCCTCAAAGTCCTTTCTATTTTCAAACAGTGCGAAGTAAAGAGCATGCTCATAGGCGGACAGGCGTGCATCATTTACGGCGCAGCTGAATTCAGCCGTGATTCAGACTTCGTCATCCTCTGCGAACCCGGCAACCTGTCCCGTTTGAAAAAAGCCCTTAGAATGTTGCGGGCGAAGGCGATCTATGTGCCTTCGCTTGAGCCGGCTTACCTTGAAAGAGGCCACGCCTGCCATTTTCGCTGCTTTGCCAAAGGTGTCGAACGGCTTCGCATTGATCTCCTGGCCAAATTACGCGGATGCGGAGACTTCGATGAGCTTTGGTCCCGGCGCAAATCCGTGAAACTGGCCGGCGGTGGGACAGTTGAGGTGCTTTCGCTTGAGGACCTGGTCACCAGCAAGAAAACGCAGCGCGATAAAGACTGGCTTATGCTGAAGAGGCTGATCAATAACGATATTTACCTCACAAAAAGACCCGCGGTGGATAAATTTCAATGGTGGTTGCTTGAGTGCCGCAGCGCGCCGGCCCTGGTAGCCCTGGCGAACAAAAGGCAAAAAACGACCCTATCGCTTATACACGCACGGCCGTTGCTAAAACAGGCTCTAAAAGGCGATGTGGTGAAAGTTGAAACCCTGCTACGCAAGGAAGAGTCGGTTGAACGGGAGAATGACCGCGCTTACTGGCTTCCGCTTATCAGGGAACTGGAACAATTCCGCCATAAAAAAGCCGGCGGCCGTCCTTCAGGGAGATTACTATAAGCCCGGTTGCACGGTAAAGATTTGATCCTAGATCTACTCACGGCAGCGGTAGCCGGGAACGAACATCTTAAAGACCGCCATAAGGCAAAGCGCTATACCGAAGGTGCAGATAACAGCCGCACCCGTCGGAAGGTCAAATTTGTAAGAGGCGAACATGCCCGCGAGGCTTGCGAAAGTTCCCATGCTCCACCCGATGGTCAGCCGCATCGGGACACTGTCGCAGAAGAGCATTGCCGCCACTGAAGGCACGATAAGATAAGAAAAAACCAGCAGCACTCCGGCGATGGCTACGGAGGAGGTTACAACAACGCCGAAGGTGGCGTAGAACAGGAAGTCCCAGAGCTTTACACGGTATCCCTGCCTTAATGCCTCTTCAGGGGCAGTGGAGATCGTAAGAAACGGTTTTCTCCAGAGCCAGTGCAGAAAACCGATGACCGCGTATAGGCCGGCCATTTTAATCACTTCGTGCGGCTGCACCGCCAGCAGATTCCCCACCAGCAGGTGTTTTATATGCTCTCCGCCCTCGGGGAGACGGTCCATTATGAGTATTGCCGCCGCCGCGCTGACGGCGTAAACTATGCCTATTATGGCCTCCTGCGGCACCCGGCTTTTTTTTGCCCTGGTAAACGCGAAAATAGCCGCACCTACAAGGGTAAAACCAAGGGAAAAGAAATATGCGCCCCGTCCATGCAGGTCGTAGCCGGCCAGGAACGCTATAGTGGCTCCCAAAGCTGCCACCTGCGCCAGCGAGAGATCCACAAAAATGACCCCCCGCTCCACCACATGAAGACCCAGGTAGGCGTGTATGCCGGTCAGCACCAGGCAGGCCAGCGCGGGCCAGAGAAGGAATTCTATAATTTCCGGCATGTTTTATTTCCCCTTCCCGAGAGAGTTTTTCAGCAGTTTTAACTGCCGATCGAACAAGTCAAGGTAGGTCTTTATGCTTTCCTCCGCGCCAACCGACGGTGGGAAGACCACCAGCGTGGTTTCTGTTTGGGCGGCTATTTTTTTCGGGAGCTTGAGGTCGAAATAAGGCTCCACCAGAAGCAACCTAACTCCTTCGGCGCGGATGCGCCCCGTAAGAAAATGAACATGCGCCGCTGACGGCGGTATGCCGGGCTTGGGTTCTATAAAATCCACGACCTCTATGCCGAAGCGTTTGGCAAAACTGGGCCAGGAATTATGGTAAGTTACAACTTTTATTCCCTTAAGCTCCCCGGCCAGCGCGTCCCACTCTTTTTCTTTTTCGGACAGGCGCGCCTCGAAAGCCCCAAGATTGGCCTTATACCCCCCGGCATTGTCAGGGTCTATAACCGAAAGCCGCCGGGCCACGGCCCGCGCTATTGTCCGGCCGTTCTCAGGGTTAAGCCAGTAGTGGGGGTTGCCCAGCGGGTGTACGTCTCCCATAGAGCGGTCCACCCCGCCCTGCGGCTTCTGAAGTATGGCGCAGCCATCAGAGGCGTCCATGAAACCGGGCCTGCCCGGAAGTATGCCGGGGTTTCTCGCATTGGTAAGCAGCGCCGGGGCCCAGGCAGTTTCAAGCTCAAGACCCGCCTGTATAAAGAGCCGCGCTTTTTTCAATTTCAGCAGATAGCTGGGCTTGGCTTCTACAAAATGCGGGTCCTGGTAACCTCGCGCTATGGAAGACACTTCGGCAAAATCGCCGCCGACTTCCTTTGCCAGCGCGGCCAGGTCTTCGGTAGTGGTCACTATCTTTACCTTAGCCGAAAGCTGGGAAGGCGCCGCGCAGAAAAGCGCTGTAAAAAGGAACAGGTAAAAAAACCTCATAAAATATTCTCCTTCTACGGCCATCAAAACGGGTCCGTACCATGGGGACCGATATTGAAAATGAGCTTCAGGAACCCCAAATTCTCCCTTGTGCCGTCAGCCTTTTTTACCTGCCGGCCCTGCAGGCTCAGCCTGCTGAATTCGGAGGACGCGAAGGAGAGGTAAGCGAGTCCGCCGCTCTCGTGGGCCGCGCCGCCGCCCGGAAACTGTGTCCAATCGTAACGGGCGCCCGTACGCCATCTGCGCGCGAATTGGTACTCCAGGTGGCTGAAAAAGCCCCTGGTGTTCTTATACGAACCCGCAGTTATTTCCTGCCTGCTCCAAAGGAATTCGGTCTGCCAGAAGAGGGAGCGGTAAATAGCCCGCCGGGGATTTTTCCAGCGGAGAGTAAGGTCAAGGCCGTACAGCCGGCTGGAGAGCGTGGAAGAGGAAACGGTCACCGGGTTGAATTCTCGCCCCGCCGCGCCGTGGGCGCAGCTGCCGCCGAGCGCAAAATTGGCGGCTTCCGTGAGGTCGTAATACCCGCCCAGCCGCCCAATATAGAGGAAGTCTTTGCGCCTGGCCTTGTCAAAGGCCGGCATTTCCGCGGCCTCCGGCAGGGTGAACGCCTGCGCGTCCAGATTCAAGAGAAGCCAGGGATTGGGCACATGCCACGAGAGACCCGCCCCGGCGGAGGCCAGCCCCTCTTCGCCGAAGTAGGCTTCATGTACCAGCGGGCGGTCGGCGAAGGCGGTTTCCGGTCTGTGCGTAAGGTTGAACTTGCCGAAAGCGCCTTTGAATTTCCCTGCTTTCAACGAGAGGCCGCCGGGCAGGCTGTACCAGGTCAGGTAGCCCTCTTCGAGCTCTATGCCGCCTTCCCCTTCCACCGCCAGAAACAGGTCGGCCCGTGTGTAAGGATCAACCACGGACTGCACGGCGATCTCGGCCTCTTTGAAAGCGAAAGCGGGGGGCGGCTCGCTCACGCCGCTTCTGCGACCCGCTTCCCCCTGCAGCCAGCCGACAGCGCTTATGTTGGGATTGAGTATGTTTGACGACTGAAGAGCGTTTCCACCGGGCTGGGCCCGGAGTGCGGCTGGCAGCGCACAGACAAGCGCGGCAAAAAACAATGTACAAGATCGCATAATTCCTCCAACAGATATACCGAGCCCTAAAAAAATTCGGATAAATCCTGCCGTCACTCCCGCAGCGGCTGTACGCAATCCGGGCTGTCGTTTTTGGGGTCGTTGACTATATCTGATACGCGGTAAACATGCATGAGAGAGGAATCGTAAGCGCGCAGCAGAGGCAGCAGCGTCTCGCTGTCGCGGAATCTGTGGTCCAGCCAAAGCGCCTCGTGGCGGCGCTCAAGTATCACCGGCATGCGGTGGTGAACCGCGCGCACCAGCGCGCCGGCCGCCGTTGTTATTATGGCGAAGGTTCCGGTTTTCTCCTCGTAAACTCCGGCCATGCCGAAGAGGCTTTTGTCCCTCATCACAAAACGATAGGGAATTTTCACTCCAGCGGAACTCTGCCACTCGTAAAACCCGTCGGCGGGAATTATGCACCTGGTCCGGTAAAATGCGGACCGGAAAGCCGGCCGGGACGCGATGCCCTCGGCGCGCGCGTTTATAAAACCTTCGCGTTCCTGCGGCGCCGCCGTCCCTGGGGTTGTCTCTCCGGAAAACTTTTTTTCAAGCGTGTTGCCTGCGGAAAACAGCGGCATGGAGGAACCAACGCCCGGACCTGAAGACCAGGCGGGGATAAAGCCCCATTTCATTAGTTTCAGCCCACCGGCGCAGACCACCGGCGCGCCGGTACCGGGGGCTATATTGTAGCCTGGCTTACAGTTAAACGGCGGCGGCTTAACCCCAAAGCGTTTTACCGCCTCGGCCAGTTCCATGGTTTGCGAGTATCTGCCGCACATATTCTACTGTTGTAGTCTCCCCAGAAAAAAGGGATCAAACCGCTGATTTAAGCCTTTCTATGCGTTCCTCCAGCGGCGGGTGCGTGGCGAACAGCGAGAAGAAGCCGGGCTTGCCGGAGATCTTCAGCGTGGCCAGAGATTCTTTGCCGGTCAGATCGGCGTAAGCCACCGTGCTCTGCAGGGCTTCAAGGGCTTTTATCATATTGGCGCTGCCAGCCAGCCGCGCGCCGCCCTCGTCGGCGCGGTATTCGCGGCGGCGGGAGAAAGCGGAGACCACCAGCATCCCCAGCACGCTCAACGCCATCTCCAGGAGAAAAATAACCAGATAATTCGGGCCTGAGCTGCTTTCAGAATCCCTCCCGCGGTTGGCTATAAAGAAAGCAATTACCCGCGCCAGGAACATGACAAAGGCGTTTATGATGCCCTGTACCAGCGTCATTGTGACCATATCGCCGTTGGCGATATGGGAAATTTCGTGGGCCAGCACGCCTTCCAACTGATTACGGTCCATGCGCTTAAGCAGGCCGGCGGAAACGGCTACCAGCGCGCGGCTTTTTGTGGGCCCGGTTGCAAAAGCATTGACCTCGGGGCCGGGATAGTAACCGACTTCGGGCATTGCCGGAAGATTGGCGGCCCTGGCCAGTTTATGAACCGTGCGCACCAATTCCCCAAGCTCAGGCTCGCGCGTGTCAGGGGCTATTACCACAACGCCCATCATCCACTTGGCCATAATGCGGGACAGGGCCAGCGAGATGAAAGCCCCGCCCATGCCCCAGACGAGGCAGAACGTCATAAGGTTCTGGTAATTTATGCCGCGCGCGCCGAAATAACTCCCCACTCCCAGCAGGTTCAGAGTGAAAGACAGCGTCGCCAGGATAAGGACGTTTACTGCGAGGAAGAGAAGAATTCTTTTACCCATTCCAAACATAAAGCCTCCTTGAAACTTGTTTCATTTATATTCTACTTTTTTTTGAGGGGATAGATTTTAGATAACTGCTCAGGTAGAATTCAGGAGTCAGAATTCAGGAGTCAGAATGAAGATGCC
>CAZYFL010000008.1:0-17960 GCA_964646805.1 uncultured Elusimicrobiaceae bacterium
CCCAAATTCAACAGCGCCGCCCCGGCCCAGAGTTTCCTTGTCACCGTGGACGCCAATCCGATGACGGCCGGCTCCGATACGAACATAACCGTGGAAGCCAGGGACGGCGCGAGCGGCGGCGGCAATACGGCCCGTGCCTATCAGGGCGCTGTCAATTTTTATATGGACGGAGTGCCCGGAGGTCCAGAGGTCATGGACAACGACGCGGTGCTGGACAATTATAAAGGCCTGCCGAAGCAGTACACCTTCCTGCCCGGGGATTACGGCCAGAAGGCCTTCCAGGTGCGCCTCCGCAAGGCCGGCGCCCGTACGCTACGCACAGAGGACCGCGACAACCCCGCTGTCTTCGGCTCAAGAAACGTGACTGTAAACCCGACCACAGCGGACCGCGTACAGGTGATAGCCGACCTGGACAGCGCCGGCCAGTTGCCGGCCCCCGGCCGCACCGAGGACGGCGTGGAAGGAAGCACTGGCACACCGCGTACCAAATCCGCCGGTTCAAGCGTTGATTTCCTGCTACAGGTGACTGACAAGTACTGGAACCTGGTGGTTTCCTCGGCTGCCAATGTCTATGTGATGGACACCGACCCGAACAACAACACCATTTCTCCCGACGGTTACGTGAACTTCACGGGTTCCACCACCATTTCACGCAAGCTTGTTTCCGCCAGCGCATCGGGCTGGGGGGTTTCGGCCTCGGGGAACGGCCTTTATACCAACTCCCGCAACCCGTCCTCCAATGTACCGGTGATGCCGCAGACGGCGGACCGCCTGCTGGCTCTGTTCCCGGGCGAGGAACGCGTACAGGGCAAGTTCGATGTGCAGCCTTACGGCAAGACGGGAGGGCTTTCCGATCTGCTGGCCGGAGCCACCTTCCAGATCGGGGTTTACGGCGTGGACGAATACTATAACACAGACACCACGGCCGGTTTCAAAGTCTACGCCTCCATACCTACGGATCCCTACGATGTCAACCCGGCATCAAACACTCTTGTGTCCGGAGCCACCTCCTTCATCTTTACCCCGGTGGTGGCCGCGACCCACACTATAAAGGCGGAGAGCTCCTCGCTGCCGACCGCTACTTCCGTATATTACACTCCGGACCCTGTGAGAGTGTGGTGGAGCAGCCCGGTCAAGCTACACCTGATACCCCCCGGCCAGTCGCTCACGCCAGGCCTGTCTCCCTACGATGCCAATCCTTCCCCCGGCGGCAAGTCCGGACTAAAGTCCGCCCTGACGGCCGGCTCCACCGCGCAGATGGCGGTTTATCTGGTGGACAATTACTACAATGTGGTTAAGGGAACCACGCCCTTCATGGCGGTGTCCTCCAACACGCCGCTGATACAGATAAACTTCACAAACGACGCCAACATACAGCTGCGCGGCATGCATGAGACTCCCTACCGCCGGAGCCTGATAGCCGGCGCCACTAATTTCAACGTCATACCTGTGACCCGCAACCAGTCCTCCGGGCTCTCGGTGCAGGTAGCTGATACCGGCCTGGCCTTTGGTACGCAGTTCAGCACAGATACGGTCTCCGGCATAATAGTGAATCCCGCTCCGGCCAAACACCTGCTGCTGCTGGTTCCCACTGAGACAGCGGTGGAGGGCGTTTCCGGCGGCAAGACCGGCACGGCCGGCCCGCTGACAGCGGGCACGACCTACACCATTTCCGTAAGATCCGTGGACGATTACGGCAACCTTGCCAACGACGGCCGCATAGTCAGGATACTGTCCAACGACGTCTACGCCGTGCAACCGCCCGCGCAGTCGCTGGCCGGCGGCATAGCCGACTTCATACTGGGTTTTGTTCCCAGCGCCGCCACCTCTAACCTGGTGATAGATGCGATTGATTTTGACAGCACGGCGCCGAAGCTTTCTACCAGTACTGATTCCGGTATAACCGTTACCCCCGGAACGGCTTCCCGCCTGATAGTCCTGCTGCCCACCCAGTATCTGGTGCCCGGCAAAGTCGTCGCGCCTTATGGCGTGGAGGGGAACATTTCTACGCAGACGGCCGGCGTTTACTTTAACGCGCAGGTTTACGCGGCCGATTCCCGCTATAACAGGGTTTCCAGCGCCGGACTGGATAAGACTATGCGCATCACCTCAAACGACCCGTTTCAGAGCGGGCTCGGCGACTTTGGCATGACGGGCGGCAGCGTCGCCGTGAGCAATATAAGCCTGCGCACGGCCGGGTCGCGGACACTGACGGTTACCGACCAGAGCGGGACCAATCCTCCGCTGGGCAACACCGGCAGCGGCGGTTTCCTGCTGACCCCATATACGCCAACCAAGTTGCGGGCGATGCTCCCCGGCGAAAACCGTGTCGCGGGCTCCACCGGCAACGGCCGTTCCGGCGCTGCGGACCCCGACCTGCAGGCGGGGTTTCCCTTCACCGTTACCGTGGATATCGCGGACTATGCCTGGAACCTCACCCCGGGCGCCAGCCAGGAGATACGGCTTGTCACGAACGACCCCGGAGCATCCGTGACTCCGCCTTCGCAGGTGATAACCGGCTCCGCCACTTTCACTGTGACGCTTACAAAGGCCGGCACCACCTTCTTAACGGTTGAAACGGTTTCGCCCGGCGTGGCAGGGGGGCCCGCTCTGTCCCAGGATATAACCACGACGTTCCCCATAGCCCCGGGTCAGGCGCGCCGTCTGCTGCTGATCATGCCTACGGGAGAATCTTTCAGCCAGGTCTCGGCTACCGGACGCGGCGGCCAACCTTCAACGAAGAAGGCCGGCGACAGTTTCTCCGTGCAGGTAGGCGTTGTGGACGATTATTTTAACCTGGTACCGGGCAGGCCCGCGGACGTGAAAGTTTACACGCCTACGGATAGCTACGCGCCGGTCGTCAGTACTGCGGGCATAGATACCGCTTCCGGCAAGACGGAACTGATGTACGTTAACATGCGCACGGCGGCCACCCATTACCTTACCGCTTCCGACTACGGCGGCTCGGGCCTCTCTGATGATCCCAGGTCCTCCACCGTCACCGTGCGGCCCGCCAATCCCATGGGACTGCAGTTGTTGCTGCCCGGCGAGGCGGCGGTTCCCGGTTCCGGCAACTACCCGGCCGGGGGCAAGACCGTGGGCGCGTCCACCCAGACGGCCGGCACGGGCTTCAGCGCCACCATAAACCTGGTGGACCGCTACATGAACGTCTACCGGGACCTGCCGGTTGGGCCTACGGTTTATCTGGTGACTTCCGATGTCTATGACATAGACTTTGACAGCGCACCCCTGAACTACGGCACGTTGCAGGCATCCTTCAATCCGGTTACAAAGGCCAATCCGGCCTCCGTCAGGGCGTACCCGGTCAATATTTCCGACAACTATGTCTGCTTTGAGAACACCGGCGGCGTGTGCCTCGCGGACGATGCGGCGGCCAGGGGTTCCTTCAGGGTTTACGCCTCCACGGCGGTGCGGCTTGAGGTTGTGCTGTCCGGTCAGACTCTGGTGGAGGGCAAGTGCGCCGTAAATCCTCCCTGCCGCGATGCCTCGCAGGCCTGGCCCGGTCGCAGCGGCCCTCCCTCACAGCACGCCATAGGCACGGGGTTCCTGTTCTCCACAGTTTACCTGACGGACAGGTTCTTCAATAAGGCCACGGAGGGGTCAGGCGCGGCACAGGACACCAAGCCCATCGCCGTGATGCCGGAAGTGCGCGTCACCATGCCCGGCGACACGAAAACCGCTTCTCCGGCCGTCCAGACGCTTTCCAACGGCAGCGCCGGGTTCCAACTGTCCCCGCGCACTTCAATCAGCAGCTACACCGTGCTGGCTGCCACCTCCGCCGCCTCCCCCGCCGATTATCAGCAGGGGATTTCCACGCTGACCGTCAACCCCGGCCCTGCCGCCGGCATGGTTTATGTAGTGACTTCCACCACCGTCGTAGCCGGCAAGCCTTTCTCGGCGTTACTCTATGTAAAGGACGTCTACGGCAATATCTGCTCCACCGGCCCCAATGTCTACCTCGGTACCGCGGCCTTCGTGGTGACCGACCAGGTTAAAAGCAGACAGGACCCGATCCTCACGGCTCTCACCACCGGCTATTCTTACTCCAACTATGGCGTAAAAAATCTGGCGAACTGGTTTATCCTGCGCAAGGCCGGTCCGGACACGATTGGGGCGCGAGACTCGTTGAACTCCGCCGTCAGTGTGAACCCGCCGCTGAGCCTCAACGTAATCCCCGGCGACCCCGTTATTTACCGCGTCTCGCCCAACTTGGATGAAGAGGTTCCCGCCGGTTCCCTCAACAGCCGCGCCGTGAGGGAGCTGACCGGCCAGCTTGCCGACGATTCCGACAATGACGTCTCTTCTATCGGGGTACCCGCGTATGTTATGCTGGGCGAGGTTTACGGTTCCACAGGGTCAATAAAGTACAAGAGCGGCGCGGCCTGGATAGACGTCGGCGTCTCAACGCTGGTTTACACCGACGCGCTGGGACAGGTGGGCGTTTCAATCCCGCTCGGCTACCAGGTTTCGAGCAAGGAGGGGGACTGGGCCCAGGTATGGATAGGCACCACCACGCTTAACCCGGCTTCCTACGCCACCTACGACGCGGCCAACCAGAACCTGAGCGGCCGGCTTACCACCACCGGCGGCGATCCTTCCAGGCTGGTTTATGTCTACAGCGAGACCGAGGCCATGGCGGGCATAAAGGAAATGGACGGAACCGGCGCGGCATTTATTGTGGAACGCCGCGACGATTTTGACAACGATACCAGGCAGGGGGAGACGGGTGTTTACCTGGGCCTGCCTTCCTCGCAGATAACGGTGCATCAAGGTCTTGGCCGCGGGGATATAGTAACTTCCGGCATTGACGGAAATTACGGTTTCCGCGACGAGGACCACAACGAGTTCATTTCCGCCGTCATCATACCGGTTGACGCGACAAGGGCGTCTTTCCGCTACCACGACAGGACTGCATCCTATTCCGGAGTGTCCCCGGCGGTTAATGACTATGAGGACGGCAGGCCCGGTTACTGGCAACTGGAGGCCCGCTCCGGCTCCATGCAGCCGGCCATACACCAGTTGCGCGTTAACCCGAGGGGCATAACCCGTGTGGCTTTCGGCAACGCCCAGCGGTCCATGACGGCCGGCAAGCTCAAAAATAAATTCGGCGTTGTGCAGGTGTTCAAGGCCGAGTTGCGGGACATGTTTGACAATCCGTCGGTGGCCACGGCGCCGGCGCGGGTTATACTCTCCACCTTCACGCGCCAGGCGTCGTTAATAAACGACGCATTCTCTTTCTCAAAGTCAAGCGCCGTTTCCGGGGCCTTCCCGCCGGTGTTCGCTTCCACGGTTTCATATCTGGACATACCGCTTGATGCCTATGCCGCCACCTTCTATTACCTTGATACCACGGCCTCCAGCGTCTATCCCTCCTCGGCCGCGTCGATCAGGCCTATACTGAGGCTTTCCGTGCCGGAGAGAGAAGGCTGGGCCGCCTCCACGCAGTCGGTCACGATCGTGCCGGATTTGACCTACCGCGTCAATGTCAGCTACAACGCGGGGCAGATCCTGACGGCGGGAGCGACCTCGCAGTTGTTCATGATGTCCATAGAGGACACTTACGGCAATCCAACCCCTGTGGGCATCTCCGGCGCGCCGGAGGATTCCACCGGCACTGGGGTCGCCTTCGCCATGAACTCCACCTCCCTCGGGAGCGTGAAGTTCTCGGCTCCTGGCGCGGACAACTTTGCGCCGGAACCGGGCTTCGCCAGGATGTCTCTGGGCCAGGCTTCCACGAGCTTCTACCTTATAGATACCCTGGTTTCCGCGCCTACGCATCAGTTTACCGTAAACACCGTGCTGGCCAAGGGCTGGCTGCCGGCTGTCTCCTCTTACACCGTTACCCCGGCCCCGCCGGACCATATGCTGTTCTATACCCCGCCGCGCCGCCTGGTGGCCGGCACCACCGTGCAGTACGCCGACTATTCAATAGGCCTGGCCACCCCCGCCGTGATAAGCGTGGTGCTGAAGGATCTCTACGATAATAATACCACCGTCTCCTCCACTGTGACGGTGCGCTTCTCTGCGCTGCGCACCACCACCTACGGAGGCATAAACCCGGCAACGGCTACGGTATCCTCCAATTCCAGCTGGAAGCTGCTCAATACCAACCCGCTTAATCTTGATATTCCGTCTGGCTATTCCTTCGCCGATATTTATGTCTGGGACACGCTGGTGGGCTCGGCCGCGATCACGGCTGACGCCTCTATTCCCGCCTACGGGGTGACGCTGCCGGCCATAAGCCAGAGCCAGTATATAACGCCCGGCGCCGCGGCCTACTTTACTCTGCACCACGGCTACACGCTGGGCAGCCCGCTGCGCGTGCGGACGGCCGGCTACCTGACTCTGCGCGCCCGCGACCAGTTCGGGAACGCCGCCGCCGGCGACAGCATAAACGGGAATTATTACACAGGCAAAATAAACATGGCCGCCAACTCAAAGGGTTCGGTCGACTTGTGGGCATATCCCCCGCCGAATACCACCGACTACACCTTCATTCCGGCTGACAGAGGCGAGCACCAGTTGCTGTTGCAGGATACGCTGGTGGAGACTCTGAAGGTGAGCGTGACCGACTATAATACCCCCGGCGTCTTCGGTTATACAGGGGACAACGGCCGGCCCGTGGGTTCGGATGTGGACGTGGTGCTGTCCGGCCTGGTTATAACCCCGAGGGATTTCTCTCCCGAGGACCCGTTGCCGCTGTCCAAAACCTCTATCGGCATAAGCAAGTACGCTATCTACCAGGGAGACGGTGTTATTGTAGACGTCCCCGCCCCGGCGCCCATGCTGCGCCTCACGATGCAGATCCTGCCCGTCGGCGCGCCGTCTGCCTATATGAAATCGGTGCAGGTCAAGAGCTCCGGTACGCTGGCCTACTCCGATATAATAGAGATAGGGATGTACAAAGACAACGAGCAGTCCGGCCAGTTGGGCGTCTTCGACGGCGAAGCCGTGCTCGGCGGTTCGCCGGTGGACGTCTTTATGTCCAGCGGCGCCTACGATCCCAGCCTGCGGGCCTGGAAATTTGACGACCTTGATGCCAAGGTTTCCACGGCCGCCATAGTTTCCAACAAGGCGCGCAACTTTTTCTTCGCGGTGCGCATGTCTACGGTGGCGGCCACCCCGCGCAGTTTCGCGCTGACACTGGACAACCCGGATTTCGTGGTGCTGAAATCCACTCTGGTCGGTGTGGCCTATAACAATTTCCCGATAGTGACCGCCACCAGCCCGGTGCGCAACCAGCCGGCCACCATCCGGATACAGGGCGCCGACATAGGCGCCTGGTGGCAGGCCGGAATAGATGCCGGCAAGTATGACTATGTGGAGCAGGGGGTGGACCGCGCCGGTTTCCTGGCCATACAGGCCTGGACGGACAACTTCATCGGCACTATAAAGTCCTTCAGGATAATCAAGACCGGCACCGGCTCCGGCGCGGATTTAAGGAGCGTGAGGCTGTTCCTTGACGACGGCGACGGGACCTTCGGCCAGGCCATAGACAAGGAGGTGACGGACCCCGCCAATCCGCCCGCCTTCAACCCCGCCGACCCCGGGACTTTCGTGCTGCCGCTTTACAACCCCGGCGTGGATGGCACGGTTTCCATAACCACCCGCACATACTTCGTGGTTTACGAGTTCAAACCGGACGCCATCCCCTCCCCTGTGCCCCTGAATCCCGATACCCTAGTGACCCACGGGGCGCGCCTTGAAAATTCCGCCGTCAGTCTGATGGACGGCGTGGTGGGGGCCTTCGCGCCCATCGCTTCCTCCACGGTGCCGATGTACGCCACCTCGGACATGGTCTATCTGCGCGACGTGAACAAATCGGCCCCGAACGACTTCAGTAAGCCTTCGTTCGTGACGCAGAACGACGTTAACAAGGCCGTGGCCCGCCTCACGCTGGAGATACGGGATAGCATCGGTTCCGCGGTCTGGCGCGGGCTAAAACTGGACCGCTGGGTGACCGGCGCCGAAAACGGCAACACGCCAGCCTGGAACAAGGTTACCGATGTAAAGAGGATAAGCCTCTGGCATGATTCCACCGGCGACGGTCTGTTGCAGAGCACCTCCGCCGTGAAGGATACCGAGGTAGTGTTGTTGGGCGCCCAGGCCCGGACATTCCCGTATG
Organism: uncultured Elusimicrobiaceae bacterium; assembly: GCA_964646805.1. Classification (GTDB taxonomy): domain Bacteria; phylum Elusimicrobiota; class Elusimicrobia; order Elusimicrobiales; family UBA9959; genus UBA9959. The sequence goes on from CAZYFL010000008.1 coordinate 8,147, forward strand.
ACTCGCTCAGGCTGCCGCTGGTGTCCACCGACACAGTCATCCGCGTCGCCGACATACAGAAGTTCTTCCCGTCCGACAGCCCCTTCCCGCGCGCGCCGGGCAGGCTGATAATAAACGACGACCAGGCGAACCCCGCGCTGAAAGAGGTCGTATACTATTCCACCGTTAACGTCCTGACCAATTCTTTCGGCGGGCTTACCCGCGGCGCGGAGGGCACGTCCTCCGTGGTCTGGGCCAGCGGCACCGTGATTTCCGGTCAGGCCGTGCTGCCGCTGACAGGCTCGGGCGGCAGCCTGGACGGCCAGACGCTTTACAGGGAGGCCAAGGACTACTTCGTCACCTACGACATAAACCCGCTGGCCAATGTCTCCGATTTCTCCTACCTCGGCATGGCCATACGTTCCACCGACTACTTCTACATAGAGTCGCCCAAGTTCATGAGTTCCGCCAACATAGGAGTTACGAGTCCGGGCAAGACTCTCTCCCTGGTAGGCCGCGTGGTTGAATACGCCGATGCCGTCACGGTAAAGGCCACCGACACTATTACCGGCGCCACCCTGCAGCAGAAGGCCGTCAAACAGCCCATACTGAACTTCACCATCGGGACCAACGTGGCCGACGCGATCTGGCGCTGGATGCTGGTTTACGCCACCGGCACGGTGATCAAAGAAGGTACCGCCGCCAACGACGTTTCGGCGGTGAAGGTCTGGTACGATAAGGACAACAACGGCTTTCTGGGCGGCGTCGACGTACTGGTGGGCTCGGGCGTTTTCGGCAACACCGTTTTCGGCCCGCTGGCGGCCAGGGTAGACATCTCCACGCAGCGCGTGATCACCGCGGACGAGGCTGACGGGAAAGCGCTCTCCCTGCGCTACTTCCTTACCTATGATATGCGGGATTCCGCCATGCCAAATGACACCATAGGGAACCCGCGTTATCTGGGCGCCTATCTGAAGGCGGAATCCTTCCCGCAGAACAGCCCGATGGCGGAGGACCCGGCCAGGAACTCTATTTCGCTGCCCAACACCTTCTCCCAGGCGGCCTCCAACCTCACCTTCACTTCCAGGCTCCGCGAGATCATCTCGGCGCCCAGCACCGTGACAGTGCTGACCGAACCCGTCTTCTCGCCCGGGGGCGGGGCATCCGCGCCTTCCGCGCGCCTGGCTCAGAATGTTATCAGCCCGGGACCTATGGATGCGGCCTGGCTGGTGGTTTCCACCGCAGGCATCCCCTCAGCCGGTTATCTCATGGCGGACAACGAGATAGTGCGCTACGAAGGCACCGCCGCCGGCGCGCTGACGATGGTCACCAGGGGCGCTTTCAACACGCCGGTGGTCAGCCATAGTTCCGGCATTGTGCTCGGCGGCATGGTCTCCCAGGGCACGGATAATTATCCCTACATGAAGATGACGGTGGCGACTTCCGGCTACGGTGTGCGCTGGCGCGGCTTCAAGCTGGTACGCAAACAGCCGGCTGGTCTCAACGGCTATGATTCCGACGTGGGCATAATCAGGGTCTGGAAGGATAACGGCAACGGCCTGTTCGACCGCGACCCCGCCAGCGGCATGAACGCCGCCGACGTGGAGATAGGTTCCGGGCGCTTCGGCGAGAACGACCCTGTGGGCAAGGCGACTGTTTATGTGGCCGACCCCGCCCTCAACGAGCGGGACTATGTGGTGGTGAGCGCCACGCCAACCGTGATATTTGTTTCCATGGACATTGACAAGGCTTCCAGGTTCTCGCACGCGCAGCTCACCCCGCAGAACGACGTGCTGGGCGTTGAGGTTCCGTCTGAGACCAGCTTTATCTTCGGACCCGATAATTCCGGCCACAACGCGATGTTCCTGACGCCGGCCGCTGGCCCCGTCTCCGTAGTGATGCCCACGCTCAATAATATGGCGATCACCCTGGAGGATATCTCCCCGGTGACGATGACGCAGAACGACAAGAACGTCGGCCTGCTGTCCATGCGCATGTATACGGACAAGACCTCCGCGCGCCTTGAGGCGATAAGGCTGAACCGCCGCGGCACCACCAGCGACTCCGACATAGACCTGATAAAAGTCTGGAAGGACTCTAACGACAACTGCCTGTTGGATTCCGTGGACACGGCTACCAATACGGCCGGGATGTATCCGAACCTTATGAGCTATGGCAACGAGGCATACTCCGCCGGCGCCGTTAACATGGCGCTTAAGACGGCTATTGTAGTTACCACCGCGCCGTCCTGCGCCTTCATAAGCTACGATCTCTCCCAATTTGCGTTGGTGGGTTCCGACGCGGGCCTCACCATAAACTCCGCCGCAGATTTCACCGTAGGCATCCCCAACACTCTCTCTCTTTCAACCTGGCCTGTCAACACCACGCCGATAACAGTGCAGGAAATAGCATCTGACGTGGCCATGGGCGTTAACGATATGGCGGCTGAGCTGGTGCAGAGCGGCGGCGTGGGCCAAGCCCAGATCAGGGTGCCGATGTTCCGCTTCAACCTTGCCACGGAGGCCGGCAATGCGCGTTGGAGCGCCATAAAGCTGCAGCGCACCGGAGCCTCCAACGATTCCAGCGCGCCCTTCGCCAGGAATACGGACGTAAAATTTGTCTCAATTTACCAGGACTCCAACCAGAACGACGTATTAGACGTGAACGACACGAATGTCTCTGAGGCGAAGAGCTCGCTGGCCGCGCTCTTCGCTTCCACCGCCGCCGTGCCGTTCCAGCTTGTGCTTGAATCCACCGCCGGCTTTCCGTCCTCCGGACGTCTCTACATCAGCGAGGCCGAACTTGTCAGCTATGAGGGTATCGGCGTAACCGCTTACGGAAAGCCGTATCTGACCGTCACTTCCAGAGGTGAAAAACTGGGCGATATCCTGACTCCGCAAATCAATCATTCTGTCGGCGGCGCAGTACGGAAGGTCGACCTTTTTGATCAGAATAACTCTTTGAACACCCAGATACAGGTCAGCCTCGCGCAGGTGCAGACCCTCAGCCCGCTGCCGCAGACCTATTTCGCCGTATACGATATAGGCGAGCAGGCCACGAAAGCCAACAAGGTGGGCCTGATGGTGCGCGACAAGTCCTGGCTGACCGTCAACGTACCGCACGAGATCTCTCCCGACATCTACATCGGAGTGACCAGGAGCCTGCCTAGGGGCGACTACCTGGACACCTATCCGTTCAGTTCCAGCATGGTGACTATACGGGCCATAACCCTGGTCGTAAGCGGCTCTGACATGGCGCCGGAAGCTGTTGAGAAAAACGCTAAAAAAATACCTCTGATGACGCTGAAGCTGACCACGCTCTCGGACTATGTGGCGATAGGTCAGGTGAACTTTATCCAGACAGGTAGTATAAGCAGCGCTACGGCGGGGTACGGCGATGGAGACTTTTCCGGCATTTCCCTCTGGAAGGATGACGGCGACGAAGTCTTTAGTCCGATAAGCGATGCGCGGCTTAGTTTTGTGGTACATTCCGCCACAAATCCCTTTAAACCCGGCATAGAGATGAGTATAGCAGACGGTAACCTGCCGTACATTATAGTTTCTACCACTCCGGTTATGCTTCACCTCTCCTGCGATATAGGCTCTGCGACGGACCTTTCAGGGGCGGATATTATAAAGCATCTGGCCGGCCTGTCTCTTAATGCTTTTGCCGATTTGCGCGGGGTAAGCGGCCTGTCTCTTTCCGCGGCGCAGAATTATGATGACACATATCCTGTTTCTTCAGGCCAGCTGCTTATTTCTCCCGCCGTAATTCCGTTGTCGTCCGTTTATAGCCCTATTATCATCGCTTCAAACGGTTATCCCGCTTATGCCGTTACCGATTCCAGCGGCAATGTGGTTCTGGGCGCCGACGAAAAACCCGTGGCTGATACAAGCCGCTGGATTTACAATTACCCTGGAACAGCCTGCGGGCCCTCCGAACCGCTTATAGATATTAACGGGGACGGGCGTCCGGACAACTTTGATTATACAGGCAGCGGCAAATGTTCGAATTTGAGTCTTACTAATTCCGGTAAACCGTCTTTTGACATTAACGGGGATAAAATACTTGACTTTGACTTCAATAACGACAATGTGGCGGATATTGTTACTGACGACGGTTCAGGGAACCTGGTTTACAAGATAGGAAGGATCGCTTCGGATGGCAGTCAGCTTATGCCCAGGACGGTTCCTTCTATAGGGGTTGTGCCTTCAGTCTGGTCATCGAATACAACGGAACTCGCGGCGAGGTGGAATCCGGCTTCAGGGCCGATAGTCGCCTATTGGCTTGCGGTGGGGTCCGGGGTTGATACCCCTTACGATATCTCTAACGGGTGGCAGAATGTGGGCGCCTCTTTGTCCGGTAAAATACCCGGTTTGAGCATGACTCCTGTTAATGCCGTGCGTCTCAACACGGAAATCTCTCTGGAGGATGATACCGGGGATACGTTCAAGGTGGATTCTGCCGCTGACTTTAACGGTAATATATGGGTTGGCAATGAAAAGATGGCGGTTATTAAAGTTGACTCAACAAACTTTGAAATCAGTAAGCGCGGACTGGATGGTTCTTATAAGGGAGTTCACACCATGGGCGAGGCTGTTTCTCTGGGCGTATACATAGCATCGGTGCGCGGGCAGATGGCGGACGGCACATATATTCCCAGCGAGAGCGGGATGCCCTTGATGGTTTATCGTATAGACACAGACCCCCCTACAATTCCTGGATCGCCGCAGCCGCCTGCCAACGATAAGAAAACCGCATACAATGTCACATGGGAGCCTTCAGAAGATTCACAGTCGAATGTTATGGCCTACGAGATACAGGAGCGCGAAGGAACCAGTCCTGTCTGGAAGACCCTGACGTCTGTGCCTGCTTTCAGGAACAGGACGTCCAAGGTTACCACCTATAGCATAGGTAATGCCGCTTTATCTCCGGGTGAAGCTCCGCGGCTCATTGACAGGTACTATACTTACAGGGCGCGCGCCTGGAATTTTGCCGGCCTGCATTCCGACTGGTCGCCGGTTTCCTCTCCAGCCTCCACCTCTATCGGCCAGGAGCTTCTGAGCAGGGTTTCCAGCTACCCGAACCCCGTGGACCTGCGCAAGGGCGGGATTGAAGGAAAAGTTGATATTACGTATCTCTTAAGCGACAATGCCGAGGTGACAATGACTATATACGACCTCCTCGGTTATGTGGTGCGCGAATTCAGGTTCTCAAGCGGAACCCCTGGCGGGACCTTGGGCCCGAATCATGTGCTCTGGAACGGGAAAAACGGCTTGGACGGCACGGTCTCCAAGGGCGGTTATATTGTGCGCGTGAAGGCCTCCAGTCCCAAAGGCAGCAAGGTCATAACGCGCAAGATAGGGGTGATTCATTAGGGGATAGTAACTACTGAGGTAGTCAGAATTCAGGAGTCAGAATTCAGAATGGCGGAAACTTTCTCGTTGCCGGCGGTCTCATTCTGGCTCCTGAATTCTGACTTCTGGCTACCTGAGTGGTTACAGGGAATAGGTAAATGTGCTTGACATGTCAAGTCAACTTCCCCTTGACAAACGATTTTAATGTGGTATACTATCAAGAGTGTGAAAGTGTAATTTTCCCGTAACGCAGTGTCGTTACGATAATAGCAAAGCCGGTTAAAGCCGGCGGCGCAAAGTCAGGACCCGCTAAATAAGCGGGGGTTAGACTGCCGAAAACGATGAAACGCAATCTTGTTATTGCTTTTGCCCCGTTGGGTATATGGGCTTCTTTGAAGCGCGTAATACGCTTCAGTCCCGTTGCGGGGTTTCTTGAAGAAAGGCCAAAGGCTGAAGGCTTAAGGCTAAAGCGGGGATCAGTTCTGCCTCCGTCTTTTGGCCTTTATCCCTTAGCCTTTATCCTTTTCTGTGCCTCGTCCCTTCTTGCTCAAAGCGGAGGCCAGCCCGGGCAGTTCATGTCCTACGGCGCCGGCGCCAGGGGACTTGGCATGGGCGGCGCCTTTTTCGCGGTGGCGGACGACGCCTCAGCCTCCTACTGGAACCCCGCTGCCCTCACCCTGCTTGAGCGTAAGGAATTTTCCGCCATGCAGGCCTCGATGTTCGCCGATACCACTCTGAATTTTTTCACCTACGCGCATCCCACCACCACCAAAGGCACCTGGGCCGTAAGCATGACGCAGCTTAAATCGGTCGGTTTCGAAAAGATATCCATCTCCGTTAATTCCGACACGCAGGACATAATCGACATAAAAACCCTCGGCACCTTTGACAGCGTTGAGCGGGCGCTGGCCTTCTCTTGGGGCCGCGACGTTTCCGACAAACTCGCTTTCGGCATCATGGCCAAGAACATAACCCGCACACTGGACACCTCGGCCGACTCCTTCAACGCCATAGACATCGCCATGCTGCAGAAGTTCTCCAGGACTTACCGCGCCGCCATAGGCGTACAGAACGTCTTCTCAATGGCCTCCGGCGATACCGAGGACAAACTGCCTCTGACACTCAAACTCGGCCAGGCCCTGAGTCTCTTTAAGGGCAACCTGCTGTTCGGTTTTGACGTCCTGAAGTCCCAGGGCGCCGATACCAACTGGCGCTTCGGCGGCGAGTACTGGCTTATGTACTGGGCGGCGCTCCGCTTCGGCGTGATGGGCACTCCCGGCATACAGGAGGCCGACTTCGGCCTCGGCATAAAATATAAGAACCTGGGCTTTGACGTGGCGCAGGGCGTACATGCGCTTGGCACCACCACCCGTTTCTCGGTCACCATGCGCATGGGCGCTTCCAACAAAGGCAAGCACGACCGCGAGGTCCGCGAACTGATCCGCCAGGCCCTGCAGTATTTCAAGTCCGGCTACTTCGGCCGCGCCATAGAGAAGCTCCGTAGCGCGATGGATGCCGACCCCGGCAACGCCGAGATACGCCGCATGGTCACACGCCTGCAGGGCGCCATAGACTATGTGCCCGACGCCACCGGCGGCGAGGAAGTCCCCACTCTTACCCGCCGCGGCATAATCTCCTATGTGGACGGCAAGGAACTGCGCTCTTCCGTCAACGTGCTGCGCCACGCTTTCAACAAGGACCCCAGGAACGACCGCCTGCTCTCGCTGCTGAATATGGTTGAGCGCGAGGCCGGTGTGAGCGAGCTCACCCGCAAGCCCGAGGGCCCCGAGATATTCACCTATATAGACCAGCGCACCTACGATGCCCGCCAGGCCGTCTACGACGGCAAGTACGACCTGGCCATGAAGCGCGCCCAGGACATCCTGGACCTGGAACCCAACAACGAGACCGCTCTGGAGATCATGGGCAGCTCCTTCTACCTGATGGACCAGAAGGAGAAGGCGAAGGTAATCTGGGAGAAAGTGGTAGAGATTAACCCCAACAACTCCATGGTGAAGAACTTCCTGAAACAGGTGAAATAGAGAATGACACGAATGACAGGGAACGAATAAGACGAATAATGTAACTGCTCAGGTAGCCAGAAGTCAGAATTCAGGAGTCAGAATGAGGATGTCGGCGGCCTATTTGCGGGCTATTCTGAATTCTGACTCCTGAATTCTGGCTACCTGCGTAGTTACCGAATAATAGTGAATTTCATTCGCGCAGTTCGCCATTTTATGTTTTTGAAACTTTTCTGAAATACGGTAAAGATAAAATAATCATTGTATGAAGAAGTTGCTTCTTACGGTTCTTCTTGCTTTGCCGGCCCTCCCTGTTGCGCAGGTAGAAATGGGTACGACCCTGATGGAAAAGCAGGATTCCATGCGCCGGGAGACGGAGATAAAGATTAAAAAGGAAATCCTGGACCCGATACTGGGCGCGGACAGGTCCTTCGTTTTTGCCGACATGGAGCTTGAGATAATCTCCAAAAAGGCGGAGCGGACCAAGGAAGGCCTGGGCATAATACAGAAATATAAGGAGCAGGGCGCCAGCCAGAGCGGTCCCGACACCGATTTTCTCCTGCCCGGCATCCCCAAGCCCAGGTCCATACTGGGGGGGGATAACAAGCAGCGCCCTGAGGCGGCCACGGGGCGGCAGGCCCAGCAGGCCAGTAACGTGCAGGAGATACGCTACGGCCTTGAGACCGAGATAACCCGCTTCCAGCTCACCGTCATACACGACGAAACGCTGGCGAAAGACGCCGTAAAACTCGCGCGCGAGCGCGTGGATGATTTTTTGCTTCCTTATAAGATACGCAGGAAGGACGCGCCGACCGTGGTTTTCAAGCCTACAAAATTTAAGATTACCAACCCCCTGGATGACCTGAAGCGGCCGGGGGTTTATCTGCCGTTGCTTTATGCGGCGCTTTTCCTTATACTGCTATTGTTTCTTTTCGGCCCGCTCTGGGGCTTCTTCCGCAGGTATACCAGGGCGCTGATGGCTAAGCCCGGCGCTGAGGTAAATATTGATCAGAAAATGGAGGAAGGCGGCGGAGGAGGAGGGAAAGAAGAGGGCAATCAGGAGGGACATCAAGCCGTTGACATGACCTTTGAGCAAAAGCAGGAGGAAAATGAATCTATGAAAAAATTTATCCCGTTCACCTACATAAATGAAGAAAACCTCAAGCGCCTTATATACGTATTTCTGCTGAAGAAAGAAGAGCCGTGGGTCATCGCGGTGGTCTTGAGTTATATAAAACCGGAACTTGCCAGACAGGCTTTCTCAATGCTTTCCGTTGAAATTCAATCCAAAGTGGCGCTTGAATCCCTGACCGTGCGGCAGGCGACGCGCGAACAGATAGAGGCTATAGACAAGGACATGAGGGAAAGCGTTGATTTTATAATAGGAGGGATTGAGAGGTTGTCCAAAATGCTTGAAGAAGCCGATATCGCTATAAAGAAAAATATCCTTGAGTATCTCAAAACCCAGAAGCCGGACATTTATGAAAAGATTAAAAAGGCTATACTCATGTTCGAAGACCTCCCCGGCTATTCCGACAAGGATCTGCAGGCGATAATAAGGAGTGTGGGCAACGAAGACATCGCCAGGTCTCTCAGCAAGGCGGATCCGCAGATAGTGAACAGGTTTTTTTCAAACATGTCGCAGGGCGCCGTCAACGCTATAAAGGAAATAACGGAGTACTCAGGGGAGGTCAGCCCCGTCCAGATAGACGAGGCGCAGACAAAAATTCTGGATGCCGTAAAGAAACTGGAAGCAGAGGGGAAAATAAGCGCCCGACAGGGCAGTTCGCAGGAGGTTTACATAATAGACGGCGCGGAGATGTCCTCCGGAGACGAAAGGCGGCGCAAGTACGAGAGCATGTCCGGCGCCGGGCCGGAAGTTCCCGCTGAACCCTCTCCCGAACAGGTTGAGCAGGCCAGCCAGTACCTGGCCGCCGGGGTGGATATGTACAACCAGGGAAAAATACAGGAAAGCCTGCAGTACCTGGAATACGCCTCCTCGGTCAACTCCGGAGATGCGCAGGCCTGGCAGTACCTCGGGGCCGCCTATTACTCCCTGCAGCGCGTAGACGACGCCGTGGCGGCTTACGAGAAGTACGCCGCCCTTTCAGGCGATCCCGCCGCCGCCGAATGGCTGGCGGGCTTCAAGCAGCAGGTGGGAAAATAAGCACAGCTTGTTAATATTTTTTTAACTTAATTGAAATCGGGGTCCCTTAAAATATAGCAACGGAAACCCGTCAATATCTATGGACGACAGGGATAAGAAAATCTTAAAACCCGGCATGCCCCCGTTGCCGCCCGGCATGTTAAAACCCAATCTGCCGTCCGCTTCAGGCGGAGGCAAGCCTTCTTTGCCGCCCATACCACAGCCTCCCTTTGGCGTTTTACCTTCCGCCCAGCCACAGAAAGATGCCTCCGCAGCGCAACTTCAGAAAGATGCCTCCGCAGCGCAATTTC
>CAZYFL010000008.1:18060-20332 GCA_964646805.1 uncultured Elusimicrobiaceae bacterium
CAGAAAGATGCCTCCGCAGCGCAACTTCAGAAAGATGCCTCCGCAGCGCAATTTCATAAAGATGCCTCCGTAGCAACGGAGGCCCGCAGGATGCAGGAGGAAAAGGACAAGCTGGAAAAAAAGATTTCAGATATGGAGAAACTCCTGTCCCAGGAGAAGGAAAAAGCCCTGCTGGCTACCCTTAAAAACCAGCAGGATGAGGCCCTCTCCTCCCGCGTGGAATCCTCCCTGAAGGACATACAGGAGAAAATGCGCCGCGACCGCCGCGATCACGAGATCGAGGAGGAAAGGCTTTCGCTTAAGGGCAAGATAAAAGAGATGGAAATGCGCCTGTCCCAGGAGCGCGAGACCTGGATGCAGACGCTTAAAAATCAGATGTCGGAGCGCGAAACCCAGGGCCGCGACGTGGAAGGACATTTTATTTACCGCCTGCAGGAGATGGAACGCCGCTGGCTGGATGAAAAGGCCCAGTGGCAGAAGGAAATTTCAAACCGCGAAGAGACGATACGCTCCCTTAAATCCGCAGCCGAGCGCTTGCGGGATGTGGAAGACGAGTTCCGCAAGCTCTCGTTGGAGAAGGCCATGACGGAACGCGAAGCCTCCAAGCTCCGCGACGAGGTGGCCCGCGCCGAGCGCGAAAAAGCTTCCGTAGAATCCTACATAAAGATCATCCCTGACAAGGAAAGGGAGATAGCTGAGCTCCGGTCCGAGAACGCCATCCTCCGCGGCCGGGAAGATACGTCGCGCATGGCCTCCGTACACCAGGAGGAGAAATCCCATTTTGAGCTGGAGAAGCTCCGCAAGGAGATCGGGGACCTGCAGTCGGACATAGGCGCCATCTCCGATCGTAAGAATGCCGAAAAGAATGAGGAGCTTAGGAAGGAGCAGGCCCGCTTTGATGCACAGCTGCTGGAAAAGGATGCGCTTATCGCCGGGATTTCCGGGGAAAAGGTCCGGGCAGTTTCCGAGCTGATAAAAATCAAGGGCTTTGTCTCGCGGGTGCAGGCCATCAACGCCGTGCTTGACAAAGAGCGCGGCCAATTGAAGCTTGAGAAAATGCAGCTCGCGCAGAACATGGCCGCCCAGATGGAGGAACTGAAGCGCCTGAAAGCCGAGAGCGACGGTCTCACAGCCGCCCACAAGGCGGAACTTCAGTCTCAGGCGGAAAACTTCAAGGCTGAAATCAACAGGGTGAAAAACGGATATGGCCTGGAGCTCGCTCATAAACACGCGGAAGAGATGGCTGAAGCAGCCCGCGCCGGCCAGGAAGAGACCGCAAGACTGGCCGCCGCTCATCAGGTGGAACTTTCAAAGGCGGCTGCCGGGCGGCAGACAGAGCTGTCAAAGATGGCTGGCGAGTATCAGGCTGGGCTGGCCAGGACAAGCGCGGAGTTCCAGGCCGGGTTCGACGCAAAGATTTCCCAGATGCGGATGCAGTACGAGGCCGCGGCTGAAGAAGAAAAGAGCGCTTTCAGGCGCCAGGTAGAGGCAGGGTATGCCGCGCAGTTGCGGGAGGCCAAAGCCGTCTCCGTTGCCACTCTGGATTCCGCCCTTAAGCTTGAGATAGATAATCGCCGCCTGGCAGCCGCAGTCGCTGATTCCGACAAATCACTGGCCGCCAGGATTAAGGAATTCGAGTCCCGCCTTGCCAGGGCCGAGGCTGATGCCCGTCGCCAGGAGGAGGAGGCCCGCAGGCAGGAAGCCCAGGCCATGTCAGCCGCCGCGAAGAAAGCGGAGGCGGAGAAAATAACCCGCGAAGCCACTGAGGAGCGCCAGCGCATCGCCGGCGAATACGGCGCCCTGCGCGAAAGGCTCCCGGCGCTGGAGGCCCGGAAGGCCGCCGCCGAAGCTGAGACCTCCAGGTTGGAGGGAAACCTTAAGACCCTGGCGGAAAACCTCAGGGTGGAAAGTGAAAACCGCTCCCGCTTTGAATCCGAACTGTTGTTCCTCAAGGCCAGGATACAACAGTTGGAATTCCAGTCGCGGAAAAACGAAAACCTGCTTGAGGCTGAGCGTTCGAACCTGGCAAATATGCAGTCCGCCGCCGCCGGCCGGCAGAGAGGCGACGCGGCGCGTATAGAGGAGCTTTCCGCTGAGCTGGAGCGTTACAAGGCCATTGAATCTTCCTTCAATAAAAGGCTGAAATGGGCGATAAAGGGAAGGAAAGCCGGATAGTGAAGCGGCGGTAACTACTCAGGCAGCCGGTAGTCAGAATTCAGGAGTCAGAATCGTGAAGAGGTCGGCAAACTGTCGGAGCCCTGTTCTCAGACTA
>CAZYFL010000009.1:0-19497 GCA_964646805.1 uncultured Elusimicrobiaceae bacterium
CCGTGGACGACGGCGCGACTGTTAAGATCTACTACGAGAGCCGCTTGGCCAAGGTCAACCTTACGGAAGACGGCCGGAAGCTGATAGAAGATTTTGAAAAAGAAATGACGGATGACGGCGCAACCGAAACTCAGAAGGCCAAAGTTAAATGGACAAAACTTGAAGCGATTGTCGGCCACCCCGAACGTCTTAAGAACCTTGCCAGGGATATTGTGGCGCATTATGAAAAGCGTTCGGAGGTTTTTGAGGGTAAGGCTATGATAGTCGCCATGAGCCGCCGTATAGCCATGGCGCTTTATAATGAAATTATCGCGTTACGCCCCCAATGGCACAGCGATGATTTCAAAGCCGGTGCGCTTAAAGTTGTAATGACTTCGTCTTCTTCGGATAAAATGGAGTTTGACCCGGAAGATCCCGACAGCCTTGTTATACCGGCCTGTCACAGGTCCAATAAAGAAAGCCGCGGCATCTTGGCCGAACGCATGAAGGACCCCAAAGATCCGCTAAAGCTGGTTATTGTGCGGGATATGTGGTTGACCGGCTTTGACGTGCCCTGCCTACACACCCTCTACATTGATAAATTGATGAAGCGGCATACCCTCATGCAGGCCATAGCCCGCGTGAACCGTGTTTTCCTGGATAAGCCCGGCGGCCTTGTGGTGGATTATATCGGCATAGGCACCGCCCTTAAAGAAGCCCTCGCGTTTTACGCAGGTTCGGGCGGTAAAGGCGACCCCGCCGAAACCATGCAGAAAGCTTTGGAAATGCTGCTTGAAAAGATAGAGGTCGTGCGCCAGATGTTCCACGGTTTTGATTATATGCTTTTTTTCACTGTGGGCACGTCTGAGCGGCTTTCCCTTATCCTCCAGACCGAAGAATTTGTTCTTGCCAAAGAGCACGGCAAAGATCGGTTTATTAAAGAGTCCACCGCCCTTTCAAAGCTTTTCGCCCTGGCTGTCCCGCATGAAGACGCGCTGGATTTAAGCGACGAGATAGCCTTTTTCCAGTCCGTGCGGGCAAGGCTAATTAAATTTGAAGGTGACGGCGAAACCGATGGTAAAAAGAATTACGAGACCGCCATCCGCCAGATTGTAAACCAGTCCGTAGCCTCAACCGAGGTTGTGGATATTTTTGACGCCGCCGGGATAAAAAAGCCTGACATCTCCCTGCTTTCCGAGGAATTCCTGCAAGACGTAAAAGAGATGGCGCACAAAAACCTCGGGGTCGAGCTTTTAAAGAAAATTCTGAATGACGAAATCCGCGCGCGATTAAAATTTAACATCACAAAAGGTAAGAACCTTCTGGAAATGCTGGAAGCGTCAATAAAAAAATACCAAAACAATCTTCTATCAACCGCCGAAATCATTGAAGAGCTGATTTCAATAGCTAGGGAAATCCGGTCCGTTGACGGCCTTGCTGAAAAACTAAAACTGACAAAAGACGAGTTCGCTTTTTACTCAGCGTTGGAAATAAACGACAGCGCGGTACTTGGTCTGGGCGATGAAACGCTAAAGGCCATAGCCCGTGAAATAGCGGACAAAGTCCGTAAAAACGCCACCATAGACTGGACCATGAAAGAAAGCGCCCGCGCCAAGCTTATGGTAATAGTCCGCCGCACCCTAAATAAATATGGCTATCCCCCGGACAAACAGCAAAAAGCCGTAGACACCGTAATGAAGCAAGCCGAAGTCCTGGCGGATTATTGGGTTGGGGATGGGAGCACTAGTGCTCTGACCGGATAATAAGCGGTGTTTTGAATGCCCGGGCCTGAGACGAGTGCGAGGCGCGACGAATGAGGATAGCGGTGACTATCTGATTGAGGAGCAACGAAGCAATCGGCTAGGAACGGACATTAAAAACGACACTTATTATCCGGTCAGAGCACTAGTGTAGTACTATTGTGTCATAAACTTCCTGGAGGTTGCGCGTAGCAGGGATTCCCAGCCAGTTACGCGGCATGCTTAGCTCTACTGTGCGAAGTTGGCCAAAACAGAGCCGTCATACCGGCGAAAGCCGGTATCCAGGGTGCAAAACAGCTTTTAAAACCAGTTTTACTGCCTAGACCCCAGCGAAAGCTGGGGTGACGAGGGCAAAAACGGCGACTTCGCATAGTAGAGTTAGGCATAACCAGGCAAAAGTTTCATGGGGCAACCCGTTTTTGTGACACAGTAGTACCAGGAAGAATAAGATGGTCAAATCCAAAACAGATGAAGACCTGAAAGTCATAGGTCAGAGCGTCCTGCGCGTGGACGGGTGGGAGAAGATAAAGGGCGCCGCCAGATATACCGACGATCTGGAATTCGGGCCGGCGCTGCTTTTTGCCGCCGTGGTGGAAAGCCCCTACGCTCACGCCAAAATCAAATCCATAGACGCCTCCAGGGCAGAAAAACTCCCGGGCGTGGTAAAAGTCGTTACCGGCCGCAGCTTTGCGCACAAGTTCGGCCTTTACATGACAGACCGTTACATCTTCGCCGTCGACACCGTGCGTTTCGTCGGCGAACAGGTGGCCGCCGTGGTAGCCACAGACGCCAGGACGGCGCTGCGCGGCGCCGCTCTGGTTGAAGTAAAATACGAGGAACTCCCGATGGTCCTGGACCCCATAAAAGCCCTTGATAAAAATTCCCCCCTTGTGCACCCCGATCTTAAGAACTACCGGCATGTGCCGTGGTTCTTCCCCCAGCCCGGCACCAATATCGCCCACTGGCGCAAAACCCGCAAAGGGGATATCGCCAAAGGCTTCAAAGAAGCCGACCTGACGCTGGAAGACACCTATACTGTTCCCCGTTACGCCCATTGCGCCATAGAGCCGCACTCGGTCATAGGTCTTATGGATGAATCCGGCCGCCTTACTATGTGGACTTCTTCCCAGTCCCCCTTCACCCAGCGCAACGTTTTCGCGCTGGCGTTTGAATCTTTCGGCATCAGCCATAAAGATGTGCGCGTCATCAGCGCTTATATCGGCGGCGGCTTCGGCGGCAAGGCCGGAGTCAGCATGGAAATAATAGGCGCGGCACTGGCCATGGCCGTGCCCGGCAGGCCCATAAAAGTCCTGTGGAACCGCGCGCAGGAATTCTATAACACCTACCAGCGCCAAGGTGTAACCGCCAAGATTAAGATGGGCGTAAAAAAAGACGGCCGCATAACCGCTCTGGACTTCAAGATGTACTGGGACGCCGGCGCCTACGTGGAATACGGCGCCAACGTGGTCAACGCCGCCGGGCTTTCGGCCAGCGGCCCCTACAAAGTGGAGAACCTCAGCATAGACTCCGTGTGCATCTACACCAACCTCCCCCCCGGCGGGCCTTACCGCGGCTTTGGCTACTCCGAGTTCCTCTTCGGTCTGGAATCCCACATAACCCGCATGGCCGACAAGCTTGGCATGGACTCTGTGGCTTTCCGCAAGAAGAACGCTATTAAAGAAGGCGACACTCTGCCCTACGGCGCGCACATGAACCCCAACGGCATACGCGAAGCCATTGAAAAGGTGGAAAAAGAAATTAAATGGAGCGTGAAAGAAAAGTCTAAAGACCCCAGGAAAGCCATAGGCAAGGCCCTAGTCTGCTTTTGGAAAGCCCCCGCCATGCCGCCCAATGCCAGTTCCAGCGCTTTCCTGAAGTTCAACGAGGATGCCAGCATCAACATACTGATCTCCGGCATGGAGCTAGGCCAGGGTCTGCTCACCGTGATGGCGCAGATAGCCTCGGAAGTGCTTACAGTGCCCGTTTCAAAGATACGCGTGGAAACACCAGACACCGACCGCAACCCTTACGAGTGGCAGACCGTTGGGTCGCATGTTACCTGGGGCTGCGGCAACGCCGTTAAGCGCGCCGCTCTGGAAGCCAGGGAAAAAATCTTTGACCTTGTAGAGCGCGTGTACTGCCTGGACAAGAGCGCCCTGTACCTTGAGGACGAAAAAGTAAAGTGCCGCACAAAGCCGGACTTTGAGCTGCGCCTGCGGGATTTCGTAATTAACGGCATACAGGCCGACGATCACACTTTCAAGGGCGGCCCGATAATGGGCTCGGGCATGTTCATGCCTGAATTCACCTCCGCTATAGGCGACCCCGAAACCGGCCAGGGCGGCCATCCCAACGTACATTACACTACGGGTTCGGCCGGCATCATCCTGGAAGTTGACCGCGAGACCGGCAAGATGAAGATAAAAAAAACCGTCCTGGCCGTGGACTGCGGCAAGGCCATAAACCCGGATCTGGTGCGGGGCCAGATAGTGGGCGGTCTGCTGCAGGGTTTTGCGACTGTGCTCTACGAAGATATGCGTTTCAGCGATAAAGGTAAACTGCTTAACGCAAACTTTTCAGACTACAAAATTCCCACCGCCATGGATATGCCGGATGTTGTGACGCCTATAATCATAGAGGTGGCCCAGCCTGACGGCCCCTACGGCGCGCGCGGCGTGGGCGAGCACACCATGATACCGGCCGCCCCGCTGATAGCCAACGCCGTGGAAGACGCGCTCGGAGTACGCATAAAATCTATGCCGGTCACCAAAGAAAAAGTGGCTTTGGCGGTTAAGAACAAGGATATATCATAATGAAACTCGCTCTATGCCAGTACGATATAAAGTGGGAGGACAAGGAGGCGAATAAGAAAAAGATCGCCAGCCTGCTTGCCGGTTTTCCGCTGAAGGGCGGGATAGACTGGCTTGTCCTGTCCGAGATGACGTTGACAGGGTTTACCATGAATGCCGCTGTAGCCGAACTTACCGACTCCGACCGCCTGTTTTTTCGCGATTTGGCCCAGAGAAACAATATTAATATTTCTTACGGCGGCGTGGAGGATGGTTTTAACAAGCTTATCACTATAAACAGGCGCGGCGATCGGGTAAACGCCTACTCAAAGATTCATCTCTATGCTTTTGGCGGAGAAGATAAATTTTTCAAGGCAGGCGCAAAGCAGGAGTTATTTGAACTTGAAGGATTGCGCGTAATGCCGGCTGTCTGCTTTGACCTGCGTTTCCCGTATCTGTTCTGGAACATGGCCGAAAAAGCCGATGTTTACATAGTGATAGCCGCCTGGCCCATGCGCCGCGCGGAGAATTGGATGACCCTCCTGCGGGCCCGGGCCGTAGAAAACCAGGCCTATTGCGCAGGCGTGAACCGCGTTGGACTTGAAGGCGAACTGGAGTATTCAGGCAACTCCATGTGTTTTGATCCGCTGGGTAAAGTCATTGCAGATTCCGGCTCGGTGGAAGGCATTTTCTTCGCGGAACCCCCTCTGGACAAGGCGCTGGTGGCCAGGAGCCGGGAGAGATTTCCGTTTCTGGGTGAACGGAAGAAGATGCCCTGGATGGAATAATTGACCTTAATTTCATACGGCGACAGTATTCCCAGTGGCGATTACCGCCTTCACTCAACCTTTGCCAACGCTATAAATTTCCGCAGGGGCAGGTTGATCGTCTCGCTTGTCCCCCCGCGCACCGGCTCAGGGCCGCTTAACCTTGTACTGAAGCGGCTGCCCCTGGGAGCCAGGCGACTGCGCGCTTCCAGGTTTTACTTCTACATTGACGAAAACCGTTTGCGCAAAGAGCCGGCAGCGCTTTATTCTTCAGGGTTGCCGATACTGGACTCCGATCCCGAAACCGTGCGGGCTAACACCGCTGCGCTGTCTGAAATCCTGGCCCGCAAGGCCCCGCCTAAGAGCCTGGCTTTCATTTTTAACCCCGCGCTTGAGGCGGATTTTTCCCGCGTTTTTGAGCGGCGCCTCCTGGCCCGGTTTAAAAAGGCTATTGCATATTTTTATGCAGGGGATTACGTCCCCGGAGTTAAAACCATGCGAGGCCTGGGCCTCGGCCTCACTCCCTCCGGCGACGATTTTATCAGCGGCCTCCTGACCGGGTTTAACTTTGCGCTGCTGAACCTGCGTTTTGACGCCGAAGTCCGTATAAAACAGATTTTCTTTTATGCAGGGGGCAGCAACCTTGTTTCAAACGCTTCTCTGCGCTCCTCCTACGAGGGCAAGGCCAGCGCCAAAGTGCGGCGGCTTCTGAAGGCATTGGCCGGGACCGGCAGGAGGGAGCTTGAGGCGGCGGCCGCAGACACGCTTAAAAGCGGCCATACCTCAGGCGCGGATTTCTGCGCAGGCCTGGTCTTCGCGCTGCAGGACGTCCTGAAGGCGTAAAATTTATGAGGGAGATATGATAAAGACGATTATTAGAAAAGGCGCTTATTTTGACTCGGTCTTGCTGATGCAGGTGGCGAAAAAAATTAACGCCATTGGCGGGGTAATAGACTCCGCCGTGGTTATGGCTACCAAAGCGAACAAAGGAATAATAAAGGCTTCCGGTCTTCTCACCCCGGAGATACTTAAAGCCGGCGACAGCGACCTGGCTATAGCCGTCAGCGCCAAAACCCCCGCCGCCGGCGAGGCCGCCCTCAAGGCCGCCGACGAGCTGCTCAATAAAAAACCTGCGCAGGCGAAGACTGAAACCGACCGCAAAGCCGCCGGCTTGGACAACGCGCTCAAGATGCTGGACGGCGCCAATCTGGCCGTAATTTCCGTAGCAGGCCGCTTTGCGGGGCCGCTGGCCGCCGAATGCCTGGATAGAAATTTAAATGTGCTGTTGTTCTCCGATAATGTGTCCGTGGAGACCGAGCTGGCGCTTAAGAAGACGGCAGTTAAAAAAGGCCTGCTTTTGATGGGCCCGGATTGCGGCACCGCCATAATAAACGGCGCGCCCATCGCTTTCGCCAACTCGGTACGGCGCGGCAACATAGGCGTTGTGGCTGCCTCCGGCGCCGGTCTCCAGGAAGTAACCGTCCTGATCTCTAACGAGGGGGCCGGCATTTCCCAGGCCATAGGCACGGGCTCGCGCGACGTTAAAATAGAGATCGGCGCGCTGACGTTGCTGCAGGCCCTTAAAATGCTGGCCGCCGACCCGGCGACGGAAGTGTTGCTGATAGTTTCCAAACCTCCCCATCCGCGGATACTTAAAAAAATCACCGCGGAGATAAAGAAAATACGGAAGCCGGTGGTGGCGGTTTTCCTGGGCGGGGAGATAAAAGGAAAGATAAAAGATAATTTTTACCCGGCCAAAACGTTGGAGGAGGCGGCTTACAAAGCTGTCTGTCTGGGTAAGGGCTGGGAACTGGGCAGGGCGCGCGAACTGATTTATGACATGAACCTGAAGGCCAGGGAGCCGGCTAAAAAGGAAGCCGCAAAAAAGAAGAGATCCTCCTGCCTGCGCGGACTTTTCTCCGGAGGCACCTTTGTGAGCGAGGCCCAGGTGATACTCCCGGAGCTGATAGGCGATATCTGGTCCAACGCCCCGTTGGACAAGAAATGGAAACTTAAAAATTCTCTGAAACTGTCCGGCCACGCGGTGATTGACATGGGCGAGGACGAGTTCACGGTGGGACGGCCGCATCCCATGATAGACTTCAGTCTGCGCAGTAAAGTGATAATTTCGGAGGCTGAGAACCCTGAAGTCTCGGTGCTGCTGATCGATGTGGTGCTGGGCTGCGGTTCAAACCTGAAGCCGTTGGAGGATATACTCCCCGCTATAACGGAGGCTTTTCTCCGGAACCGGGAATTATCCATAGTGGCTTCAGTTATCGGCACCGAGTCGGACCCGCAAATGCGCTCTAAAGTCGTGAAAGGTCTTGAGGCCGCCGGAGTGAGGGTGATGCCGTCCAACGCCGGGGCTTGCCGTCTGGCCGGGGAAATTATAAGACTGTCCGCTAAGAGATAACTCCATGAAACTTTTTGAATCCGAACTTAAGGTAATTAATATCGGCCTGGAGTCTTTCAGGCAGGGGCTTTCGTACGCCGGTGTTCAATGTGTGCAGGTCCAGTTCAAACCGCCGCTCTCCGGAGAGACAGCGCTTTTCGCCAGGGCCGCTAAACACTACGCCCGTATTGAGAAGGCGAATAGAACGGCCCTGGAGAAAATATTTGACGCAAAGCCCGCGCTGGTCGGTATGGACGCAGCTATAAACGTTATTCCCGGCATGAAAAGGAATTTGATACTGCATGCCGGTCCCCCTGTAACATGGGGGCGGATGTGCGGCCCCATGCGCGGCGGCATAATGGCGGCCCTGATGTACGAGGGGTTGGCTAAGAATCCTAAAGAGGCTGAAAAACTTGCAGCTTCCGGTAAAATCAGCTACGCGCCCTGTCACGAGCACAGCGCTGTCGGGCCCATGGCCGGAATTATCTCGGCCTCCATGCCGGTTTTCATAGTAAAGAACGAGGCGGCCGGGAATTATGCCTACGCTACGCAGAATGAGGGGCTCGGCAAGGCGCTGCGCTACGGCGCCTACTCGCCCGAAGTTATAGAGCGGCTTAAATGGATGGAAACCGCGCTTTACCCGACGCTGAAAGCCGCGATTGAATTTCTGGGAACGGTGGAACTGAAGGCGATAGTGGCGCAGGCGCTTCACATGGGCGACGAGGCGCACAACCGCAACCGCGCAGCCACTTCGCTGTTCTACCGGGCAATAGCGCCTGCGGTTATAAAAACCGCTTCCGACAACGGAACTGCGGCAAAGGTCCTTGAATTTATAAACGGCAACGACCATTTCTTCCTTAATCTTTCCATGGCGCTCTCAAAAGCCTCGCTGGACGCAGGGCGCGGGGTTAAGGATTCCAGCCTGGTGGTTGTTATGGCGAGGAACGGCGTTGACTTCGGTATCCAACTTTCGGGTACGGGAGGAAAGTGGTTTACGGGGCCTGCCCAGGTGCCGGACGCGCTTTATTTCCCCGGCTATACCAGGGCCGATGCCAATCCGGACATCGGGGATTCGGCTATTACGGAAACCAACGGATTGGGCGGGTTCGCTATTGCGGCGGCGCCTGCCATTGTGCAGTTTGTGGGCGGCAGCGCGGCGGACGCGGTTAACTACACCCTGGCGATGTATGAAATTACCGTTGGTGAGAATAATGTTTATAAGATCCCCTGTCTGGACTTCAGGGGTACGCCTACCGGCATAGACGTAATCAAGGTGGCCAAAAGCGGCATACTACCGTTCATAGACACCGGAGTGGCGCACAAGGATGCAGGGGTAGGACAGGTGGGGGCCGGGGTGCTGAGCGCTCCGCCGGAGCCCTTTGCCCGCGCCTTCGAATTCTTCGCCCGGAATCTGAAATAAAAGAACTTTGATTTTTTGGTTGTTTTTTCCGGGTAGAATTGCTAATATATATGTGGAAGGTGGCTGAAGTTCAGCCGCTTTTTTTGTATCACCTGTCGGCAGGCAGGGACGCCTTTAGGTAACTGCTCAGGTAGCCAGAAGCCAGAATTCAGAATAATCTGCAACTTCTTACTCCTGACTACTGAATTCTGACTACTGTCTACCTGAGTAGTTACGCCTTTAGAGGGATTATGGATACGTCCAAAATCGGGTGCGAAACACAATTCAGGATCAGGAGCGAAGTTGAGAACACCCTGGTACAGAGCGGTTTTGAGCTTGTGGACCTGCGTACTGCCAGCCACAACGGCAAGCCGCTGTTGCAGGTTTTTGTGGACAGGGAGCAGGGCGGAGTAAATCTGGATGATTGCGCAGTCTTGAGCGGGAAAATCGGCGCCTGTCTGGATATGAACAATTTCTATGAGGACGGCTATCTCCTGGAGATTTCATCACCGGGCGTGGACCGTGTTATCAGGAAGGAAAAAGATTTCAGACGTTTTGTGGGCCGGCAGGCTATGGTGCGTCTGAAGCGGCCGGTGAACGGCTCGCGCGTCTATTATGGCGCCATCGACGGTTTTGAAAACGGGCAGGCTCTCCTGTCCGGCGGCTTGAAATTCAGCCTTGAGGATATCGACGAGGCCAGGTTGCATCCGGCCGACGACGAGATCTTCAGGCAAAAATAATCCCGCCATCCGTTTCGGGGCTGAAAGGGCCCGCCCAGGCAGGGCAAGCGGGCGGCGGGATAAACACAGAGGTTAATAGAGAATGACTACTAACAAGGAACAGAAGAACAAATCGGACCTTTTGCTGGCGCTCGAGCAACTGGAGAGGGAGAAGAACATAAAGCGCGAAGACGTCTTTAAGACCATTACGGACTCGCTGGTGAGCGCGCTGCGTAAATATTTCGGCAAGACCGCCCAGATAATGGCCGGCATCGATCCCGATACCGGCGAGATGGCCGGCTTCCTGGTGAAGAAGGTCTCCGATCCCGTTGTTACTCCGGAACTGGAAATAACCCTGGCCGAAGCTCTGAAGCATATGCCGGAGGCCAAAATCGGCGATGACGTGCACATTCCCGTGCCGATACAGGATTTCTCACGCATAGCGGCCCAGACCGCCAAGCAGGTGCTGATCCAGAAAATACGCGAGATAGAAAAGATACGCGTCTACGACGAGTACAAGCCCCGCGAGGGCGAGGTCGTGACCGGGCTCGTTCACCATGTGGCCGGCCGCGATATTTTTATTGATCTGGGCAAAGCTGAAGCGATACTGCCCTTCTCCGAGCAGATACGCCGCGAGCATTACAGTGTAAATCAGCGCGTACGCGCCATCATACACCGCGTGGACAAGGAAAACAAGGGCCTGCAGATAGTTCTCTCCCGCGCTTCAGGGAACTTCCTCAAAGCCCTGTTCGAGGCCGAAGTGCCCGAAATCTCCGAGAAGGTTATTGAGATATTAGACGTGGTCCGCGACCCCGGTTTCCGCGCCAAGGTGCTGGTGCGCAGCAATTCTCCCAAGGTTGACCCTGTTGGCGCCTGCGTTGGTATACGCGGATCGCGCATACGCGTCATCATGAACGAGCTTTCCAACGAGAAAATAGACCTGATTCCATATATCGAGGACACGCTTACGATGATAGCCAAGTCCTTCTCTCCCGCCACGGTCAGCTCCGTGAAGATACTTGACAAGGAGAATAAGCGGGCGCAGATCATCGTCCCCGACGACCAACTGGCCATGGCCATAGGCCGTGAGGGCCAGAACATACGCCTGGCCAGCCGTCTGACCGGCTGGGAGATAGAGGTGAAGTCCGAGGGTCAGCGCTCCGAAGATAACAAGCGTACCACCGATATGGCCATGCAGGACCTCCTCAAGATCGACGGCATAGGCGCCAAGGTGGCCGAGACACTGATAACCATGAACGTACTGGATATCCGCACTCTGGCCGGCCTTACAGGGGAGGAGCTCTGCTCCCTTGAAGGTATAGGCGAGAAGACCGCCCAGAAAATTATTGCGGGGGCAAAAAAATTTCTTGAAGAGAACCCTGACTACGGACAAATTGCCGCGCAGGAAGAAGCGCCCAGGATAGAAGAGGTGAAAAATGAGCCCGAAGAAATCCAAGGAAAATGAAAATTTAGAAGCGAAAGAAACGCAGGCCCTGCCGGAAAGCGGGGATAAGGCGGTTCTTAAAAAGAAGACGCCCGCCAAACAATCCGGTAGGTCCACCCGCCAAACGCAGCGAACGCCCGCTGAAATAGCGGACGCCTCCGCTGAAAAAGCTTCCGCCAGGAAAGCTGCGCCTAAAGCCAAAAAAGCGGAAGGGGAAACCCCCGCCGCAGAGAAACCGGCCAAGCCGAAAAAGGTAAAGGCTGAAGAGCCCGCGCCCGAACCGAAGCTCCCCAGGAAGCCTGATCTCAAGCGCTTTATGTTTTCCCATTCCACGATTGAGGGTACCATTGCAGCCGGGCCCACAGGCCAGAAAGAAGAGCCCAAGCCGGTAGAGCCTCCTAAGCCCGCAGCTATACCCCCGGCTAAACCCGCCGCGCCCGCTCCCGGCATTAAGCCGGGGTATATTCCCCCTGTCAGACACGGTACGTTTCCCCCTTATTCGATCAGGCCTGCAACTTCGGTCCCTAGGCCGATAATTCCCCCTCTCATAAGACCGTTTACCCTGACCCTGCGCCCGGGTCCCGCGGCCCTGCGGCCCCCGGCCCCTGTTTCCAGGCCCGCCCAGCGTCCCGCTGCAAAGCCCCCGGCTCCCAAGCCGGTTGCTCCGGCTCTTAATCCGGCCGCCCCGGCGGAGCCGGAGCGGACTGATAGCGGGAAACCCGCGCTGCCGAAGTTGAAGGTTTCCACTAATGTGATAGTGCGGGAGCTGGCCGAGAAGTTGGGCGTGAAGACAACCGACCTCATAAGGAAACTGATGGGCATGGGAGTATTCGCCACCATCAACCAGCGTCTCGACGAGGATGCCGCCATGCTGATAGCGGCGGATTACGGTCATGACCTGGAACTTGTCCCGATGTATGGCGAGGAGGAGCTTAAAGAGGAGATCGAGCATGAGAAGCCGGAAAACCTCAAACCCCGCTCCCCCATCATCACCATCATGGGCCACGTTGACCATGGCAAAACCACGCTGCTCGACGCGTTGCGCGAGTCCAATGTGGTCGGTTCCGAGGCCGGCCAGATAACGCAGCACATAGGCGCCTACATGGTTAAGACCCCGCGCGGCAACATAACCGTGCTGGACACCCCGGGCCACGAGGCGTTTACCGCCATGCGCGCCCACGGCGTGAAGATAACCGACATGGTGGTGCTTGTCGTCTCTGCGGTAGACGGCGTCATGCCGCAGACCCTGGAAGCCATGAACCATGCTAAGGCTGCAGACGCGCCTATCATCGTGGCTATCAATAAAATAGACCTGCCTACCGCCAATATCCAGCAGATAAAGCAGCAACTGTCCAACCACGGTCTGCAACCGGAAGATTGGGGCGGCAAGACGCCTATGGTGGAAATTTCCGCCAGGAAGCGCCTGAACCTGGACAAGCTGTTGGAAATAGTCAGCATACAGGCCGAAATGATGGAACTTAAGGCCAACCCTGACAAGCCCGGCCAGGGCATAGTGATTGAATCCCGATTGGACTCCAGGAAGGGTATCGTGGCCACCATTATAAACGTGACAGGCACGTTGCGCGTGGGCGACCCGTTCACCGTGGGCGCCGCGCACGGCAAAGTGCGCGCCATAGTGGACGACCACGGCAACAGGCTTGAAGAGCTCAAGCCCAGCCAGCCCGCCGAGGTTCTGGGCATTAGCGGCGAAGTTCCCACTGCCGGCGACGTGCTGAAAGTTGTGGAAAACGAGAAAGAGGCGCGCCATGTGGCCGACAAGCGCAAGCTGAACCGCCGCGAGGAAGCCCTTTCCCACCAGCGACATGTTACCCTGCTGTCGCTCAAATCGCAGGTGGATCAGAAGTTGCTGCGTAATCTGAACGTGGTACTTAAGGCGGACATGTTCGGTTCCATGCAGGCTATAAAGGATTCGCTTGAGAGAATGAGCACCCATGAGGTGGCTATACAAATGCTGCATACCGGCATAGGAAATATTACCGAATCCGATGTGCTGCTGGCCAGGGCTTCTTCCGCCGTTATCTTAGGCTTCCACGTGGAAGCCGACTCAAAGGTGCGGGAGGCGGCTAAGATTGCCGATGTTGAAATACGCGACTACCAGATAATCTACGATCTGCTAGAGGACGTGCGCGCCGCGATGAGCGGCCTGCTCGCCCCTGAAGTAATAGAGACCGTGGCCGGCCGCGCCGAGATACAGAAAATCTTCGACCTGAGCTCCGGCAGGGTGGCCGGCTCCCTGGTGCGCGAAGGCAAGCTGGTGCGCAACCAGGTCATGCGCGTTATGCGCGGCACGGATATCGTCGGCGTCGGCAAGATAAGCGGGCTCAAGCGCTTCAAGGAAGACGTGAAGGAAGTGGAGAAAGGGCTTGAGTGCGGTATTCTCCTGGAAGGCTTCAAGGACTTCCGCATAGGCGATATGGTTGAGGCTATAACTAAAGAGGAACGCATACGGCGTATCGCGGCGCCGGGCATCTAGTTATGGGCTCAAAACGAAACGAAAGGCTTAAGGAACTCTTCCTGCAGGAGATTAACCAGGCGCTCCGGAATGTCAACGGCATTAACGCCAATGGCATATTGACTCTGACCGGCTCTGAGCTCACGCGCGACAGCAAGATTTTCTACGTCTACTATTCGGTGCTGGGCACGGACGCGGAGCGCCGGCGCAAGGAGATCATCCTTAAAGCCAACGCCAGGGACGTCCGCACCCTGCTGTTCAAGCGGCTGTGCATCAAAGACATCCCGGAACTCGTTTTCAAATTCGACGAGACCCCCGGGAAGGCCGCGCACATAGAGAATATATTCAAGCGGATACGCTCCGAAGAATGATAACCCCGATGAGAACCCTGGACCTTGAGACTGAATTCAAGCGCCTTGAGGACCTGATAGTAAATTCCGGGACTTTTTTTCTGGCAGGACACCTCAATCCGGACGGCGACACTATAGGCTCTATGCTGGCCATCGCCTCGGTGCTTAAGCGGCTTGGCAAGAAGGTGCGCATGTTTTCACAGGATCCGGTGCCGGAAAACCTGCGTTTCCTCCCGCATGCCAAAAACATACGTTCCCGTCTCCCTTCCGCTTCCGCCAGGTTCGACGCGGCTATACTGCTGGAGTGCTCCAACCCTGCGCGCGGCGGGAACCTTGAGCCGGTGTTGAAACGGGCCGCGAAAGTGGTGAACATAGACCACCACAAAACCTCGGAGTTCTACGGCGACATTAATATCGTAGAGCCGTATTCCTCCTCCACCGCGGAGATAGTTTACCGTCTGTTTTACAACATGAATGTGAAAGTGACCCGGCGCGAGGCTTCCTGCCTTTACACCGGCATAGTCACCGACACCGGCCGTTTCCATTTTCCCGCCACCAGCCCGCGCACACTGGAGGTCGCTTCGCGCCTGCTTGAGACCGGCTTCAAGTTCTCCCGGGTTAACGATCTGCTTTACGCCACCAAAACCTGCGAGGGGCTCAAGATTCTCGGCAGGGCGCTGGACAGCCTGGAGATGAAGGCCGGCGGTAAACTGGCCGTGTTTACCGTGAAAGCTTCGGATTTTAAGGAGCTTGGCGCCCGTTCCGAGCATACCGAGAATGTTATAAATTTCGGGCTGATGCCGCCGGGCGTTAAGGTCGCCGTGATGTTCCGCGAAGAGGATGACCGCATCGGAGTCACCTTCCGCTCGCGCGGCCACCTGGATGTCAGTGTGGTGGCAAAAACCTTTGGCGGCGGCGGACACCGCAATGCTTCCGGCTGCCGGATAAAGGGAACTCTGCAGACTGCCCGGGAAAAAGTCCTGGGCGCGCTTAGCCGCCTGTTACAATGAACCGGTTGCAGCAGCCTGCCGGACTTTTCCTGTTTGACAAACCGAAAGGCATAACCTCGCACGACGCGGTAGACCTGTTGCGCCGCAAGCTTTCCATTAAGAAAATAGGCCACACCGGTACGCTGGACCCCATGGCCACAGGGCTGTTGATAATGCTGGTCGGTTCCGCCACCGCTACGCAGCCGGCCATGCAGGGTTTGGCCAAGGTTTACGGCGGTACCATCCTTTTCGGCTCGGAAACCGATACCTGGGATGCGGAGGGCAGAATAACGGCGGAGGCCCCTCCTCCCCTGTTGGACGAAAAGACCGTGGAAGAAGCGGTAAAATTATTTAATGGAAAGCTAATCCAGCAGATCCCCCCTTATTCCGCTGTGCGTCTTAACGGCAGGCATATGTACAAGATGGCCCGCCGCAACGAGGTCATGCCGGAGGTAAAGCGGGAAGTGGAAGTCCGCTGGTTTTCCTGGGCGGCCAGGCCGCCCGCGCTTGATTTTGAAATAGAATGTTCCGGCGGCACCTATGTGCGCTCCATTGCCTGCGAAATGGGCCGCGCGCTGGGCTCCCGGGCTCATCTTTCCGTCCTGCGGCGACTCTCCATAGGTTCCTGGAGCGTTAAGGACGCGGTTACCGCAGGGGAGCTGACAGCCCTGACTCCGGAAGGCGCCCTGACGAAACTTGGTCCGGCGCCGGGAGCGACCCGTGCGTAATTTTCTGGCTATGGGAACCTATGACGGCGTCCATTTGGGGCACCGCAAGATAATACGCGCCTCCGTGCGCGAGGCCCGGCGCCGGGGCATGAAAAGCCGTATAGTTTATTTCCCCTTCCCTCCTAAATTCTTTTTTTCGGGCGAGGAAAGGAACTGTCTGATTACTCTGCCTGAAGAACGGGAAAAGCTTATCTCGGCATTGCGGCCGGACCTGGTTGAGACGTTGAACTTTAATTCCGCGCTGGGGTTAATGGGCGCGGAAGATTTCTTTTCGCGGGTGATACTGGGCCGTTTTAAGGCCGGCGGGCTCTGTGTGGGTCCGGATTTTGCCGTGGGCAAGGGGCGGGAAGGGCATCTGGATTTCCTTCAAAAGGCCAGCGCCGCTGCCGGCATTGCTTTCAAGGCCGTTTCCTTCGCGCGCCGCGGCGGACACAAAATTTCTTCAAGCCTTATCCGTGCGCATTTGCGCGTCGGCGCGGTTGAAGAAGCCAACCATTGCCTGGGTTGGACTTACAGCGTAAGCGGCCCGGTAATTAAGGGAGCGCGTATAGGACGCAAACTCGGGTTCCCGACGGCCAATATAGGCGCCCACCCGGCCAAGATCCTGCCGCCGGGAATCTTTGCCGCGCGCGTTAAAGCCGGAAAGGGGACTTTTAACGCGGTTCTCAACGTGGGCAGGCGTCCCACTGTGGAACCCCCCGGCGGGAAAATGATACTTGAAGCGCATATACTGGATTTTTCTGAGATGATATACGGGAAAACGCTGGAAATTGCTTTTCTAAAGCACATCCGTCCCGAACGTAAATTCCATTCGCGCGAATCTCTGGTCCGCCATATCAAAGAAGATATCGCCGCCGCCAGGAGATTCTTCGCAAAACACTGAGAGGCAGAAAGAATACAGGGGCCCGCGCAGGTTGACCTGTACATAGGGGCTGTTGAAAACCCGGAAGCGTCCTATATTATTTCTGGTTTTGTCCGGCGTTGGAATTGGCCGGTGAATCTTTTTGGATTGCTCAATTCCCCCGCCTCGGCTATTACTTCGCCGCGCAGAATGGCGTATTTGGGGAATCCGTAAAGTTTCATTCCCTGCCAGGGAGAGAAATCCGTGTTATGTTTCAGTTTTTTCCAGTCCGCCATAACGGAGGCGGACGGGTCAATTATGGCGAAGTCGGCATCGGCGCCGGGGCGGATGAAGCCTTTGTTGCCGGACAGGCCCATTATGCGGGCGGGGTTTTCGCAGAGAGTTTCAACCATTTTTGCCAGCGAAATTTTCCCAGCCTTCACTCCGAACGTGTAAGTTGCCGCCAGTAGCGCCTGCGCGCCGGGCAGGCCCATCGGGAGTTTCCTTATGTCCCCGCCCCAGGCGTTTTTCTGCGCCCGGGTGAAGGTGCAGTTGTCGGTGGCTATTACCTGCAATGTTCCTTTTTTTATGGCGGCCCATAGCGCGGCATTGTCGGCTTTTGTCCGCAGGGGCGGGCAGGAGGAGTAGAGGTGGCCGTTGCGGCCTTTGAAGCGGTCCTCGTTCAGCGCAAGGAACTGCGGGCAGGTTTCTCCGAGGATCTTAAGGCCGGCGGTACGGGCGGAGGCGACGATAGCGGCGGCCCCGCCGGTGGAGAGGTGCACGAAATATACAGGAGCCCCGGCGGAGGCGGCCAACGCAGCGGCACGGCCCACGGCTTCGGTCTCGGTGAAAGGCGGGTGGGAAAGGGGCAGGGCCTTTATGCCCATTCTCCCCGCATAGCGCTCCGTGAGCAGGTCTATTATGGCGCCGTTTTCGGCGTGTATGCAGACCAGCGCCCCGATTTTGCGCGCAATTTCCAAAGCCGAGAAAAGCGCCGCGTCCCCGGCCATCAGCCCTCGCACCCCGTAAGTGGTGAACATTTTGAAAGTGGGCGCCCCTGCTTTCATGGCTTCGGCCATGCGGGCGGCAGGGTCTTTCATCTTTTCCCAGCCGGTCAGCACGCAATGGAAAGAGAAGTCCGTGTAAGTCTTTCCGGCGGCTTCCTCAATGCGCGCTTTAAGTCCCGACAAGGGGCTTTCCCCCGGGCCCTGGCCCGTGTAGTCTATGAAGGTTGTAACCCCGCCGCAGGCAGCGGCGGCGGATCCGCTGGTAAAGTCGTCCGCAGTATATTTGTCCGGACCCAGTCGCAGACGGAAATGCGCGTGGGCGTCTATCACGCCCGGCAGCGCCAGCAGGTTGCGCGCGTCTATCACGCGCAGGGCGCGGACGGGGGTGGATGAAGGCGGCCGCAGGGCGGCTATTTTGCCGTCCTTTACAAAAATATCCCGCTGGACGGCCTTGCCGCCTATAACGGCCCTGCCTCCTTTGATGACCAGGTCAGAATACATTTGTTACCCTTTATTCTTGAGGTGAGTGTGGTGGTGAGGGGCGTTGGCCCTTTCGTGATGACCGAAGATTACGGCGTAAGTCAGGAAAGTCGCTGAGAGAAAGGCGAGGGCGCACATTACCAGCCAGCCCCAGAGCATCTGCGGGTCTGACTCTGTCTGCATTACGGTGTAGGCTAGGAAACCCAGGAAGCCGGCCGCAAACAGCCAGAAAAGCGCGAATACGGCCCGTATAAGATTTACCATTATTTTATTCTATAGCTTTCCCCCCCGCAAGTCAATTGATGAAGCAATGATGAAGACAGATCTCCATCTTATTCCGTCACAGGGCTTTAATGAATTTCGTGTGCAGGACTTTAAGCAGGGTTTCCGCTTCACGCGCTGAAACCTTCAAAACCACTTTTCCGCCGGAGGCTTCCTGGAGGCCGGCGCTTATGCCTGCAACGGCTGATACCGCTAGCGCGGCGGCGGCATGCTTTGCGCCAAGGCCGCGGCCTATGGCGGAAACAAACGCGGAGGACTCGTATTTTTTTATGGACAGACAGGAAACACCCTGCCCGCCGCCCGCCGCGGTCACCATAGTACCGGTCTCGTTGTGGAACGAAGAACGCAGATGCAGCGGAATGGAATATTCTTCGGCGTAGGCGATAGCGCGCAACTGTCGCACTTCGGTTCCCAACTGCGCCAGGGCTATGACTTCGGCGTAGGAAATATTTTTTATCTTTAGGGCTTGCGGCACTATGGCGGGGTGGGCTGTATAGATGCCATTTACATCCGTGCGGAACTCGCAGAGGGCGGCTCCCAGCGCGCGCGCCAGGATTACAGCGGTCAGGTCCGAGCCTCCCCGCCCCAGTGTGGTTATATTTCCGCCGGGTGAAATGCCCTGGAAGCCGGCTACCACCGGTATGCGCGCGGCCTTAAGCTCTTTTTTCAGGCGGCGCGGGTCAACGGATTTTACCGAAGCCGCGGAAAAATTTTCATCGGTGAGTATGCCGGCTTGGAACCCGGTGAGGGAAACCGCCCTGCCGCCTTCCGCTTCTATAGCCAGCGCCAGCAGGGCCGCGCTGAACTGCTCTCCGGCCGCAAGCAGAGCATCTGTTTCCCGAGGGCTTAATTCTTGTCCCCCCGTAAGCGAGGCCAGGCTGAGGAGATCGTCCGTGGAATTGGCCGGGGCGGAGACGACCGCAACCGGTGAGAAACCGCGGCGACGGGAGGCCAGTGTCATTGCCGCCGCGCGGCGGATCATTCCCGGATCGGCCAGCGAGCTGCCGCCGAATTTGATAATTATGATTTTCATTTGAAGAGATTACGGCGGTGGGGAATAGCCGGCAACGATGACAGAACGACGATAACTACTCAGGT
>CAZYFL010000010.1:0-19006 GCA_964646805.1 uncultured Elusimicrobiaceae bacterium
AATTAGGTGGGATTTACTACCCCAAAACTGGAGTCAAGTAGGTGAGACGTAACATGCATCAACCGCTGATTCTAAAAGCGCAGTATTATCATGTTCCACAGCGGCGCACGAGATTGTTTCTTGTGGGAAACAGGGCAGGGAAAGACTTTGTCGCGCCAAAGCCGACTGTTCGTCCGCTACCTGTGGGATGCGTATTTGAAAAAACATTGGAAGGAATCCCCAATCATACTATCAGAGCGCACTCGGCAGAGTCTGTTTTTAGGTATATGAAATTGGATTTCGGAAAAAGAGACAGACTTGGACGAGTCGATCGGCTTGATCCTTTATCGCCGTCAAAGATCGTGATTGCTGGTGGAACTTCTGGGGGCGGAAGATCTCATCTTCATCCTTATATTCCAAGGACACTGTCTGTTCGTGAAAACGCGCGAATTCAGACATTTCCGGACGATTATGTTTTTATTGGGCCAGTGGCAAGACAATTTACACAGGTTGGAAATGCTGTCCCGCCGGTTTTAGGCGCACAAATAGCCGCTTCTATGGTTGATAGTTTTTTTAAGAGTTAATAACTATTGGTTACTCATTGCCGGAAATGGATTTGCTTGCACAAGCATGATTTGCTGAGGTCGTGCGGACACGATCGCAGAGGAAGAAGAAATCCATAAAAGAGTTGCATCTTATTGATCCAAATGAACGCATTAAATAGAAATTCACGAATCTTTTTATGACTGCATTGTGGCCAACTGGAAACATATTTAAATACGGAACAATGGGGGGTTTCATCGTCGTTTGTTCTGCTTTCCTTCGGCGGCCCGATCACTGGCCCCCCTTAAGAGATAACCTCCGATTTCGCGCAGGTAACGGCTAGCAAATCTGGCGGAGAGGGAGGGATTCGAACCCACGGTACGGATTAACCGTACACCGGTTTTCAAGACCGGCGCCTTAAACCACTCGGCCACCTCTCCGTGCGGGAGCAGCAACTCCCCGATTCTGTAATGATATAATATAAAATTGCGCTAATCGCTTTATAGCAGGGCTTATATCAAATGGGCAGACTTTTTGGAACTGACGGCATACGCGGCATTACCTGGGACCACCCTTTTACCCCTGATTTTATACGCAAAATAGGTTACGCGGCCTCGCTGATACTCCCCAAATATAAAAAATCCGGTTCAGGCAAGCCTGTCGTGCTGCTGGGTATGGATTCCCGCGCCTCCGGCCGGCTTATAAAAAAATATCTTGTCGAGGGCTTGGGCGCCGGCAAGTTCAAGGTAATGGACCTGGGGATAATACCCACACCTGCGGTTTCATACCTGGTTAAACGGGAGAACGCCGATTTCGGCATAGTTATATCCGCCAGCCACAACCCGCCGGAATTCAACGGAATAAAATTTTTTTCCTGCGACGGGCTCAAGCTCAGCGAGGACATAGAGAAGAAGATCGAAAAACTGCTGCTTGGCAGGAAGCCGCTTTTGTTCAGGCCCTCCCGCCCGGGTCTGCATAAAAAAGATTTCACGCGCGATTACGAGGATTTTCTTAAAAGTACGCTGCCGCCCGGCTTCACCCTTAAAGGAGTGAAGATATTGCTGGACTGCGCCAATGGGGCCGCCTATAAAATAGCCCCGCGCGTTTTCAAAGACCTGGGCGCCACGATAAAGGTCATGGGCGATAAGCCGAACGGAAAAAATATAAACGTGGGTTGCGGCGCGCTGCATACCGGGAAAATGGCGAAGGCCGCCGCCGCCTGGGGCGCTTTCTGCGGCATCAGTTTTGACGGGGACGCCGACCGCTGCATGTTTGCCGACGAGAATGGCGCGCAGTTGGACGGCGACGACATAATTTCAATGGCGGCTCCCTATCTTAAGGAAAAGGGGCGCCTTACCAACAACGGCGTCTCCCTTACTTTCATGTCCAACTACGGTCTGATAAAGTATCTTGAGGGGCTGGGGATAAGCGTTACGCAGACGCCGGTGGGCGACAAGAACGTTACCGATGACATGGAGAAGCGCGACCTCAAAATAGGCGGCGAATCCAGCGGGCACATAATTTTCCGCGAATTCGCGCCGACCGGCGACGGTGTGCTGACCGCGTTGCAGACGCTGGCCGCCGTGCTGGACATGGGTAAGCCGTTAAGCTGGTTCCGCCGCCACTGGAACCGTTACCCGCAGGTGGTAGGCTCCGTTAAAGTGGCCCGCAAGCCGGCGTTTAAGAGCGTCAGCGGCTTCAGCGACAAGGTTGTGAAGTTTGAAAACGACCTCAAGGGCAACGGGCGTATCTTCATACGCTACTCCGGCACAGAGCCGTTGCTGCGGCTACTGGTGGAGGGCGAATCCCGCGCGAAGATCAAGGCCATAGCCGACGAATTGCTGGAGCATTATAAAAAGCATTCCGGCGCGGTCGCCGCCGGAAAATAAACTACAATTTATCGTTTGCGGTTTACGATTCATTTTTGCAGTTACGGAGGATTTATGAGATATGTTAAACTCGGGGTAAATATAGATCACATCGCCACGCTGCGCCAGGCGCGCGGGGAAAAGAATCCGGATACAGTGGAAGCCGCCCGCGTGGTGTACAGCTCCGGCGGGGATATGGTTGTTATGCATCTGCGCCAGGACCGCCGCCACATACAGGATGCCGACCTTGAAAGGGTGCGTCACAATGTGAAAGGCCTTATTCACCTGGAAATGGCGGCTATCCCGGAAATGGAAAAAATAGCCCTGCGCGTGCGCCCGGACTCCGTCTGTTTGGTGCCTGAAGGTCCCCGCGAGCTCACCACGCAGGGCGGCATGAAGCTGGATGGCAAGCGCGCCGACCTTGAAAAAATAATAAAGAACCTTTCCAATGCCGGTATAGAGACCGGTGTTTTCGTGGACCCCGGGCCGCAGGCCATACGCGCCGCCCGCAATATGGGCGCCGACAGTATAGAGCTCTGCACGAATAAATATGCCGAATCCTGGGGCAAGAAGCTGCAGGCCAGGGAACTGGAGAAGCTGCAACTGGCCGGTTTCCTCGTGAAGGAACTCAAGATGGGATTGCATGCCGGTCACGGCCTGGATTACTACAACGCGGCGGCGGTGGCGCGCATAGAAGGCATGGACTGCC
Organism: uncultured Elusimicrobiaceae bacterium; assembly: GCA_964646805.1. GTDB lineage: Bacteria > Elusimicrobiota > Elusimicrobia > Elusimicrobiales > UBA9959 > UBA9959. The sequence continues at coordinate 3,100 of CAZYFL010000010.1, forward strand.
TCAACATCGGATTTTCTATAATTTCCCGCGGCATGTTCGTGGGGCTCAAAACCGCTGTGGCGGAAATGAAAAGGCTGATCCAATAGAGCTTCAGGATTGACTATGTGTGGAATAACAGGCTATATCGGTGACAACAAGACCACGGATATCCTTATTGACGGTCTTAAGCGGCTTGAGTACCGCGGCTACGATTCCTGCGGTATAGCCGCAGTGGACGTTAAAAACCGTCTTTATCTTAAAAGGGTAAGCGGCCGCGTGGATGCGCTGGATACGCTGGTTGGCGAGGAACCGGTAAAAGGAGCTCATGTAGGGGTGGGTCATACCCGCTGGGCCACGCACGGCGCCCCTTCCGAAGACAACGCCCACCCGCATACGGACTGCTCTTTCCAGGTGGTGGTGGTGCATAACGGCATCATTGAAAACTACCTGGAACTGAAAGAAAAACTTCTGGGCGGCGGCCACAAATTCAAGTCAGAAACCGACACTGAGGTCATAGCCCATATCATAGAGGAAAAACTCAAGAACCTGCATGTACAGGAAAAAGCCGTGCGTTCCGATATGCTGGAACCTGTCTTCTTTGAAGCTTTCCGGCGGGCCGTGGCGGACCTCAAGGGCTCTTTCGCCCTTTCAGTTATCTGGGCCAAATGCCCCGGCATGATCCTGGCCGCGCGCATGCACAGCCCGCTGGTGGTGGGGCTGGGCAAAGGTGAAAATTTCATAGCCTCAGACGTTTCCGCTTTTCTGAAGCACACCAGGCGCGCGGTTTTCCTTAACGACGGGGAAATGGCCGCCGTGAAAAAGGAAGGAGTGGATTTTTATACCTTTCAGGGGAAGAAGGCCGCTAAGGAGCCCATTACCATACAGTGGGACTCCACGATGGCGGAGAAGGGCGGCTACAGGCATTTCATGTTAAAGGAGATACACGAGCAGGCCGAGGCCGTTGAAAACACGCTGCGCGGCCGTCTGCTGCCGATGGGCGGGGACATACTCAAGGCCGAAATGGGGCTTTCAGCCGGGATCATAAAGTCTTTTTCTTCGCTGCAGTTAATAGCCTGCGGCACGGCTTACCACGCAGCCCTTGTGGGGCGCGTCCTTTTTGAAAACTTCGGTATAGCCGCGCACGCCAACGTGGCTTCAGAGTTTACGGACCGCGCCAAACTGCTGGCCCCTGATACGCTGGTGATAGCCGTCTCGCAGTCCGGAGAAACCGCTGACACGCTTTTTGCCGTGCGCGAGGCCAAAATTTCCGGAGCGAAGGTGCTGGCTATAACCAACACCGTGGGGTCCACGCTGACGCGCGAAGCCGACTATGTGCTATACACGCACTGCGGGCCCGAGATAGGCGTGGCTTCCACCAAGGCATTCCTCGGCCAGCTGGCCGCCATCTATCTGCTGGCAGGGCATTTTGCCGCGGCCAGAGGCCGTCTGCCCGGCAATGACGCAAGGCGTTACGCAGGGGAACTGCTTAAGATCCCCCGCCTTATAGAGGAGACGCTGGGGAAGGAAAAAGAGATAGCCGAAGTGGCCGACAGCTTTGCCTCCAGCGAACATTTCCTTTTTATCTCCCGGCATATAAATTACCCTATAGCGTTGGAAGGCGCGCTTAAAATAAAAGAAATTTCCTACGTTCACGCCGAGGGCTACGCCGCCGGCGAGATGAAACACGGCCCTATAGCCATAATCTACAAGGGCATGCCGCTGCTCGCCGTGGCGCCCTCAGGGAGGACGCTGGAACTGATGGCCGGCAACATTGAAGAGGCCAAGGCGCGCGGCGCCGAGGTGGTGGCCATAGTGGATTCCGCCTCACAAAAAACCGTCAAAGCGTCGCGTTATATAGTCCTGCCGGCTACCGGCGAGCTTTTCACCCCGCTGCTTACGGTGATACCGTTACAGCTTTTCGCCTATTATGTGGCGTTGGCTAAGAAATGCGACATAGATAAACCGCGCAACCTGGCCAAAAGCGTGACCGTGCGCTAAGGGCTGAGGGATGAAACAACAGATTATTTCGGGTCTCGGCGTAGACTTGGTGGAAGTATCCAGGATATGCAGCCTGGCCGAACGCAACCCCGGGTTCCTGAAAAGGGTTTTTACCGCAGGGGAGATCTCTTACTCGCTTAAAAGCAAGAATCAATACGAGTGTCTTGCCGCGCGCTTCGCCGTTAAGGAAGCCGTCATCAAGGCCCTGGACGCTAAAAATCTATCCCTCAAAAGCATAGAGGTTGAAAACACCGCCAGCGGCCGTCCGCAGGTCAGGGTAAAAGGCCTCCCCCGGGCGCGCCTGATGGTTTCAATTTCACACACCGGCAGCTATGCCGTTGCCTCCGTGATAGCATTTGGCGGAGAGATTTCAGCGTAATTTCTTTTAGGCCATGAAAATCTCCACAATATTTCCCCGTTTTTTGAAACCGTTGCTCCCTGACCGCCTTCAAGATTCTCATAAGGGAGATTACGGAAGGGTATTGATTGTAGCGGGTTCGCGCGGCATGGCCGGGGCGGCTATACTCGCCGCCCGCGCCGCGCTTAAGTCAGGCTCCGGACTTGTCACCGTGGCGTGCCCGGAAAACGAAAGGAAAAATATAGCCTGCGCCCTGCCCGAGGCCATGACCTTCGGCGCGGCTTCTGCCGGGGGCGGGTTTTCATTAAAAGCCGCAGCGCAGGTTGCCGCTTTTGCCGCGCGGCAGAAAACCGACATAATGCTTGTAGGGCCGGGCTTGGGCTCCGAACCGGGAGCGCGCGCTTTTGCGGTTAAACTCCTTAAGACACTGGCGATCCCGGCCGTAGTGGACGCTGACGCCCTGAACGCCCTGTCCAATGCAGGGCTGCGTTTCTTCAAGTTTGCGGCGGCGCCCCTGATATTGACCCCGCATCAGGGCGAAGCGGAGCGGCTGCTCGGCGGAAAAATAAAAGACAGACCGTCCGCTGCCGCTGAACTGGCCGCCCTCTCCGGCGGGGTTGCCATCCTGAAGGGGGCGGGTACGCTTATTTGCGGAGGGGGAGTCCTTTTAAAGAACCCTACAGGCGGCCCCGCGCTGGCCAAGGGCGGCTCAGGCGATGTGTTGGCGGGTCTCTGCGCCGGCTTTTTCGCGCAGGCGGGGCTTAAGCGGGGGTTCACCACAGTGTCCGCTCTTCAAAGCGCGGCGCTGGCGGTTTATCTGCACGGGCTCTGCGGCGCTTTGGCCGCTGAAAAATTCACGGAGCGCTGCGTTCTGGCCGGCGAACTCCTGGATTTCCTCCCCGCGGCTATACGGAGGCTCAGAAAATGAAAGACAAAAAACGCGGCGAGGCCGGGTTGCTTGAGCTTATAGAAAAAACTTTCAGGTTCCCGCTGGACCGCCGGCTGCTGCTGGGCCCCGGCGACGACTGCGCCGTGCTGCGGCACGGCCCCGGCAGGAATCTTGTTATAACCACCGATGAAATAGTGGAAGGCACGCATTATCTGGCGCGCTTCGCCTCGCCCGAAGACCTGGCCTGCAAGCTTACCCGTATAAACCTGAGCGACCTGGCTTCCATGGGCGAAGTAAAGCCGGTTTCATGCGTGGTCGGCGCCGGCCTGCGCAAAAATACTCCGAAGGATTTTATGCTGCGCTTCATGAAGGAGCTTAAAACGGAGGCGTTGCGCTTCGGCATCTCAATAGCCGGCGGCAATCTGGCGGGGGCCAGGGAAAACCATTTTTACATGACGATCTGGGGCGAATCCGGCCGCTCTAAAATAGTCACGCGCTGTGGGGCCAAACCCGGAGATCTGCTTTTTAACATAGGCCCGCTGGGCTTGGCCGCCGCGGGACTTGAAATCCTGAGGAGAGGCAGGCCGGCCGAAAAGAAAAAATTCCCGGAGCTTGTTAAGGCCTTCTGGCGGCCTGACCCGATGCTTAAGGCCGGCGCGCTGATAGGCAGGGAAGGCCTTGCCTCGGCAATGCTGGATAATTCGGACGGGCTGGCGCGCAGCGCGGCCATAATTTCATATTTCTCCCGCTGTCGCGTGATTGTAAGCCCGGGAGAGGGTTGCTGCGCGCCCGAATTGCGGGCCTATAGCGCCTCGGCCGGGAAACCCTGGCGGCATTACGCCGTTAACGGCGGAGAGGACTACGGTCTTATTTTTGCCGCTCCCGGGGGCGGGCTGGCCCGTATCAAGAAACTGCTGCCTGCGGTTTCGGTGGTGGGACGGCTGGAAAATGGTTCCGGCTTCGAGATAGAGAATTTCAATGGCAAGGGCAAAAGCTTTGAACACTTTTAGCGTGAAAAGTTCCTGCCCCGCCGATACGGCGCGGCTGGCGGGGCTTTTTGCCGCCGGGCTCAAGGGAGGGGACACGCTTTTTCTGGAGGGGCCTATCGGCTCCGGCAAGACTTTTTTTGTGCGGGAACTGGCAACGGAACTGGGCGTTAAAAAACTGCCGGTCAGCGCCAGTTTCAACCTTATGCGCGCCTACAGGGGCCGCCTTAAGCTCTACCACTTTGACCTTTTCCGCGCGGGGGAAGCCGATATGGAGAATATAGGCCTGGACGAATATCTGGGCCGCGCCGACGGCATAAGCGCAGTGGAGTGGCCGGCCGCTGCCGAAACCATGAGCGGTCTGGATCCGATAAGGCTGGAATTTAAACTGACCGGGGGCGACCGGAGAATTATTAAAGTAACCGCGGGGGCGGCCGATCGGCGGACCGTTACGGAGATAGAAACTAAATGGCTGAAAAAATAATACTTGGCCTCTGCACTTCCGGCGCCTGGCTGAAAATAGCGGTCCTAGCTGCCGATAACGGCATCAAGGATGAACTATATTGTCCCATCCCGTTTTGCACGGGGCGGAGCCCGGCCGGCGGTCGTTTTTTTCAGGCGCAAAAAAAAGAATTCAACCAGGAGCGCGTCCTTTTCGGCCTGGTCAAAAGGGAATTGAAAAAGGCCGGGGCGGAGCTACGCGGAGTAAACATCGTTTGCGCGGCGCGCGGCCCAGGGCGGTTTACCGGCATACGGATTTCGCTGACGCTGGCCGGCGCGTTGAAGGCCATGTCCTGCGCGCGGGTTTACACCGCCACACTTTTTGAAATACTGGCGCTGCAGGCTTCTGAAAGCGCCCATTTCAGGGCTTGGGCGGGGAACTGCGGAGGGGCGCGTCTTGCCGTGCTCCTGCACGCCTTCAGGGACGAATATTTCTGTCAGATTTTCCACGCCGGCGGACTAAAAATCCCGCGTCCTGAAGGGGATCCCGTGTGGCTTAAAGCGGAAGAGATGAAAAAACTTCTGGCCAGTCTCTATGTCATAGCAGATTCGCAGGAGGCTGCTGATGTTTACAGCCTGGCTCCGGCAAACGCGACCCGCGCTCCGGCGGCCGTGTCAAAAATAATTCCGGCTTATATAATCAAAGCCGCGCTGGCGTATAAAAATAAAACGCTGAAGCCGCTCTACTTAAAACCGGCGAAATACGAGTTAGAAAGCAAGTCGCCGGCCGCCAGCCGCAAGTCACATGTCCGGAAACTTTAAAAATAGAAATCGGTTTTTCCTGTTACTTGTGTCCTGTGACCTGTGACTACCACTATGCTGATACGCCGCGCCCGCAAAGAGGATTACCCCGCCTTCGCCGCCATTGAGACGGAGTATTCCGGCTACCCTGCCTGGGGGGAGAAGGGGTTTGAGGCGGAAGAGAAAAATCGTAACTCTGTGACGCTGACCGCCGAAATAGACGGGCGGGCGGCGGGGTTTATAAATTTCTGGCTGCTCAGGCCGCAGGCGCAGCTTAACACCCTGGCCGTGAGCCGGGATTTCCTGCGGCGCGGAGCGGCCTCGGCCCTTCTGGGGAAGCTGTTTGAATACGCGGCCAGGAGCGCCTGCCGCGAAATAGACCTGGAGGTTAACGAGAACAACGCCCCGGCCATAGCGCTATACCGCGCGCGGGGTTTTGAAGTAGTTGGTAAAAGGCCAAAATTCTATAATAATGCAGACGCGGCTTTGTTGCTACAGGCAAAGGTAGAATAAGAAGTTTCAGTTACTTTACCTGTACCTGCCATTTGAAGGACATATGACAAAAAGAATTATTCACGCTGTTATGATTTTATTCTGTTTTGCGGCGGTTTCGGAGGCCGCGACCGACAAGGAAGCCTACCTTCATTTCATGAACGGCATGACGCTGGAGCGGAAAGGAAACTATGATTCCGCCCTGCAGGAATACCGCCGCACCATGCTGCTGGACCCGCAGTCCGTGTTTGTCTACAAGCAGGCGCTTAATCTGGCCCTTCACATAGGAAAGATTGAGGAGGCCGGGCAGTGGGCGGAGTTCGTGGTACGGACGGATTCCGCAACCGCAGACAACTGGGTGCTTTACGGCAATGTAAAGTGGGCCAGGGGGGATTTGGAAGGGGCGCGCACGGCTTATGAAAAAGGCGCTGAGCTTGACCCCTCCGCCTATGAAGCTTTTTATCAGCTGGCCAGCCTGTGGAGTTCGCGAAACCCGGAAAAAGCCATAGGTTATCTTAAACAATACATGGCGCTGCGCACGGAAGACGCTGCTGAGGTCTATTACCAGATTGCCGTGTTGCACAACGCCATGGGGAACGCCGACGGGGTCAGAGAAAATCTCCTCAAGTCCAGGGAATCGGATTCTTTTTACCCCCAGCCGCGCTATATGCTGGCCAATTTTTACGAGATGAAGAACGACACCGCGGCGGCGCTTGCGGAATATTCGGAGTTGATAGCGCTTGAACCGCAAAATATAGAGCTCTTTAACCGCGTGGGCGAGCTTTATTCAGGGCCTTTGCTGAACAACCCTGGCGAGGCCGAAAAATATTTTCTGAAGGCTTGGGCGCTGGACAAAAAAGACCCCACCGCCTGCTTCTGGCTTTCTGTGATAAACGAGCAGAAGAGAGATTTTAACGCCGCCGCCGCTTACCTTGAAAACTCCGGCGGGCTTAAGAATGACGCAGGTTTGGCGCTACGCCTAGCCTACTACTATACGCAGAGCGGGCGCTATGAAAGGGCCATCGCCCTGCTTGAGCTTGCCTCTAAGAAGTGGCCTGACAACACCGAGGTGGCCTATTTCCTGGCGCTGGGCTATGACGATACCGGCAAGACCGACAAGGCGCGCGGGATGCTGAAGGCCATCCTTAATAAGGACCCGGATAACTCCGAGACCCGTATGCAGTACGCAGTTATAAGCGAACGTGAAAACGACATGGCCGTTGCAGAGGAAAATTTCCGCTACCTGCTGGTTAAAAACCCAAACAATGCCAATGTGATGAATTATCTCGGTTATTCCCTGGCCGACAGGGGGCTGAAGCTGGAGGAGGCCGAACTGCTGATTGCAGGGGCGATAGCCCTGGAGCAGGGAAACGGCGCCTACCTGGACTCGCTGGCCTGGGTCAGGTTCAAGCGCGGCAACCTGCCAGGGGCGCAGGAGGGAATAAAGCGGGCCGTAAAGGCGGTCTACGACGATGCCGTGATCTGGGCGCATGCCGGCGAGATTTACGCGGCGGCAGGGGATTCCGGCGTGGCCTGGCTGGCCTGGAAAAACTCCTGGCTGCTTGAAAAGCCCGCCAAGCGCGCCAGGGCCGCTGTCCGGCTGAAAGAGTTGCAGAAAAAAATAGCGCCGGCCGTGCTGTCCGCCCTGGAGGCCGCTTATCTCCGGAATTTCAGTCCCGCCGGTATGGAATTTGCCTCCTTCGCCAGGGTGGAGGCAAAGCTGCGCGGCAAGACCGTAAAATTTGACGCTATGCTGCATTTTTCCCCGCCCTCGGATTTCAGCCTGACCGTGATGGGGCCGTTGATGGTCCCGCTGTGGAAAGCCAAAATCTCCGGCGGCGTAATGGACATGGACGCCATAGAGATAAAGGACATAGATTCAGGGACTTTCAGCTACTGGGCTTCCCTTGTTGCAGGGGAACTGAACGGCTGGTTTACCGGCGATTACCTTGCCGATGCGCCGGGCGGCGATTGGCGGGAGCCCTGCTTTACAGGCGTCTCTAGGGAAGTCTGTCTGGACAGCGCGCTCTCCTGGCCTGAGGAGATAACTAATAAAGCCGAGAGTAAACTGACCTTCAGGCCCGGGAATTACTTTCTGAAAAATCTCTATCTCTTCCCTGAGACCATGGATTTTAAGCTGCCTTTTGTCTCACTGCGCCTCACGCTGGATAAGAACCAGATGAATTTCAGCGGCGCCAACACGCTGAAGCTGCCGGAATAGGGGGAAAGGATAAAGGCTTAAGGATGAAGGATAAAGATGGGAAAGGGAAGATAATAAAGCTTAAGGCTTTTGCCAAAATTAACCTTTTCCTGGAGGTCACGCGCCGCAGGCCCGACGGGTATCATGAGCTGGCAACGCTGTTCGCCCGGATAGGAGTCAACGACAGGCTTTCCTTTCAGAAGATCGACGCGCCGGGCGTAAGGCTCCTGGTCAAAGGCGGGCCGCGGGGGTGTGAAGCACAATTCATAAAAAACAGATTGGGCCGGCCGGCGGATAATATCGTATTCAGGGCGGCGGTGAAGTTTTTTGAAGTTTTCGGGATAACCCCCGCGGTAGAGATACGGCTGGAAAAGAATATTCCGGTGGGAGCCGGCCTTGGCGGCGGGTCTTCAGATGCCGCGGCGGCGTTGCTGGGACTTGCACGGCTTTATAAACTGACGCGCTGCGCTTCGGGTCGGCTGATGAAGATAGCGGCCGTGATGGGCTCCGACGTGCCGTTTTTTATGCTTGATACCCGCATGGCTGAGGGCGTCGGCAGGGGGGAGAAACTTAAGGTTCTTAAGCCCGTAGCGGGTCTGCCGTATATTGTGCTGGTTTACCCTGGGGTTCCGGTTTATACTAAAGAGGTTTACGGTAGTCTCAGGCTCGGGGCCGGTCCGGATATACTGAGGCGCCTGAGGAATTTCAGGAAGTTACGCGGCCTTATAAAAAATGGAGGGTTCACAGCGGGGTTGTCTGGCCTGCTTTTTAACAGGCTGGAGGAATTTGTGTTTCCCCGGCATAAAGCTGTAAGGCTGGCGAAGGAAAGGCTTGCAGCTCTCGGGGCGGAAACCACGCTGATGTCAGGATCAGGGGCCTCTGTTTTCGCCCTTTGCCGGAGCAGGGACAAGGCTGCCCGGATAGCCGCTGAAATGGAACGCATCCGCAGTTACAGGGTGTTTTTGACAAAATTTTGCTAAAATTCAGTTCATATTTGAGGAGTATTAGGAAAGAGATGGCGAAGGCCGGCCCTGCGCTTGCCCCGATCCAAACAGAAGGTTTTTAACCAAGGCGCGGTAAAGGTCCAGATCCTTCCCGTGCGCCTGCGGGAAGGAATTTTTAGTCGTATCTTGGAGCCGGATTTATTCCCGGGTGGTGTAATGGCAGCACAAGCGACTTTGACTCGCTTAGCCTAGGTTCGAACCCTAGCCCGGGAGGATTTTTAGACGCTCGTAGACGCACCCATCGTTCTCTCGACGATGGGTCGCGTTTTTTCCCGGTTCGAACCTGTTTTCTGCCGTTTCTTGCAGGGTTCGAACCATTTTGCCGCAATTGCCTATATGGCGCAAAGGTTCCTCGACGAGAGCGCGCAATTTCCTGTCTTTAAGCGTCCAATTTGTGCCCAACGCGGCTAGAATCTCTCGCTTTGCGGTATCACTAACCTTTTCAAACGATTCCCTGGCCGTTCTGGCAAATGTCCTGTCCAGTTCAAAATGAAATAAGCTCTTTGAACTCGTTGCGGTTCATATTTTGCCCTCCTGTTTGTATGCCGCCCGTCGGCATGATCATGATCTACAATGCATTCGCCGAAGAAGCAAGGCCTTTCTTCGCCGAAAAGAAGTTCATCTCGGCGGCACAAAATTGTTTAATTGGCCTATAAATATTTGGTTTAATGTTGTGTACTATGAAACCTGAGGATATTTTGAGCACCCGCGAGACTTGTCAGGCATTGGGAATTACTCATCCCACACTGTTTAAGTGGATGAAACTGGGCAAGATAACTCCATGGGGAAAACTGGGCGGCAATTCTGCGCTATTTTTCCTAAAAACCGAAGTGGCAAAAGCCAAGGGCAAGAGATATAAAAGGGTTTAACTCGCGAACGATAACATGAAACACAAGGAATCTGAGACGCTAGAATTAAAGAAGTCCACAGCCGAATTGAAAGAAGCGGTTGTCTCCGTTGCTTCCATCCTCAACAAGCACCGTGCAGGCTCGCTTTTCTTCGGCATCAAAAACGACGGCACTGTGGTTGGGCAGACCGTTTCAGAGCATACTTTGCGGGACGTAGCGAGAGCCTTGTCAGAACACATCGAGCCACGCATATACCCACATGTCGGAAAGGTCAGGCTTAATGGTATGGACAGCGTTGAAGTCCGCTTTTCCGGAAACGACGCTCCTTACCTGGCTTATGGACGGGCATACATCCGTATTGCGGACGAAGACCGTCAACTATCCGCACGGGAACTGGAAAAGATGTTCCTGAATCGAGCCAAGGGTGATTCTCGATGGGAGACCGAGCTTTCCGACAAGAAACTATCTGCCGTGGATACCGCAACCATCCGTCAGCTAGTCAGGAAAGGAAGGAGCGTCGGGTGAATCGACTTTGGATTTGTAAGCGTGAAGGGCGTTCTCAATAAGCTCAAGCTTCTCCGCAATAGCCGCCTGCTCAAGGCTGGCGAAGTATTGTTTTGCGAGGATAATCCGCTTCAGGTCTAGGCAGCCGTTTTCGCGGGCACGGACAAGAGCACTTTCCTCGACATCAAGAAGTTCACCGGAACCATCTTTGGCCTGCTTGATAAGACGGAAACCTACATAAACGAGCACATAGATTGGAGAGTCAAGTTCGGCAAACTCGAGCGCGAAGAAATCCCAGAGATACCCGCGGCCGCGCTAAGAGAAGCGCTGGTCAACTCGCTGTGCCACAGGGACTATAAGATATTGAAGGGCAATGAAGTCGCCATTTTCAAAGACCGCATTGAGATATACAACCCCGGAGATTTCCCTGAAGGTTACACGCCGGAGGATTTCATCAAGGGTGAGGAGCACTCAATCACCCGTAATCCCTTGATTGCCGATGTATTGTTCAGGTCCAAGGATGTCGAGGAATGGGGTTCTGGTCTTAAAAGAATCGTAAAAGATTGCACAGAGAACAGCGTCAAGGTTGAGTTCAAGATACTTAAGAGCGGCTTTCTGGCGAAGTTTTATCGCAATCCCACGAAGGATTTTCTCCCTAGGACTGGGGAGAAAACTAGGGAGAAAACTAGGGAGAAAATTTTGGGGCTAATTAAGCGCTATCCGAACATAACGACAAGTGAGTTGGCCGAACAGACAGCCCTGTCCGTTAAGGGTATAGATTGGAATATTCGGATACTTAAAAAGCAAGGCCTTATCAAGCGAATCGGGCCGGACAAGGGCGGTCACTGGGAGGTAGTGAAGTAATGTCAGGCCTCAATGAATCGGACACCAGAGCAAAATTAATTGATCCTGCCATCCACGCCAAGGGCTGGGGTGAGGATTTGATCCGTCGCGAGGAGACCGCCGGGGCTATTGAAATCATCGACGGCAAGCCACGCAAACGGGCCAAAGGCCGCACCGATTATGTTCTCCGCATCAAAGTCAATACTGAAACCCAACCAGTGGCAGTCGCTCTGATTGAGGCAAAAGCAGAAGACTTACCTCCCACGCACGGTCTGGAGCAGGCCAAGATTTATGCCATGTGTAAACGCCTCAATGTCTCGTTCTGCTTTTCCAGCAACGGTCATAAATTCGTCGAGTATGATAGGTTTACAGGCTTAACAAGTTCTCCTCTTCCTATAAACGATTTTCCCTCCCCGCAAGCCCTCCGCCAACGTTACGAGCAGGGGATGGGCTTTAGCCTTACAGACGCTTCGGCTAAGCCCCTGCTAACTCACTACACCGGCGGCGAGGCCGCCCGCCGATACTTTCAGGATGCCGCAATCCGGGCTGTTCTTGAAAAGATTGCCCAATGCGAACACGAGAATAAACCCTGCAGGGCACTTCTGTCTCTTGCGACCGGGGCCGGAAAGACTTTTATTGCTGTTCATCTGCTTAAACGCATAGCCGATGCCGGGCAACTGCGGCGGGCGCTTTTTATTTGCGACCGTGATGAACTCCGCAGTCAGGGGCTTGGAAAGTTTCAGGGCGTTTTCGGTACTAATGCAGCCGAGGTATACAAAGGTAGCGACGGCAAAAATCACGCGCGTAATGCCCGCATCCACATCGCGACATACCAAACCCTGGATGTCGCTGATGAACAGGGAACTGCCAATTTCCTTACTGAAAACTACCCGGAGAACTTTTTCAGCCACATTATTATAGACGAATGCCATCGTTCAGCATGGGGCAAATGGTCCCAGGTATTGATGCTCAACCCGGACGCGATTCAAGTGGGGCTGACCGCAACACCACGCAAACTTCAGATAAATGAAAAAACGGAAGAAGCCCAAGCTGATGCCCAAATTACAGCAGATAATATACGGCACTTTGGTGAACCGGTATATGAATACGACCTGGGCCAGGGTATTGAAGATGGCTATCTCGCGGCTTGCGAAATCCACCGGTTTGATCTATTCCACGATAATAAGAAAGTCACGGAGCGAGACAGCGAGGTAACCAAGGCAGACCTTTATGGCAAGAACCTGACAGATGCTATTACCGGCAAACCAGCGGACACCTCGCTTATCAAAGAATGCTATAAACCTGCCGATCTTGAAGATAAGCTCTGGATGCCTGAGCGTGTGATAACGATGTGTAAGCATCTTTTTACACACCTGCTCGCAACCGGCGGTCCAGAGCAAAAAACCATAATTTTCTGCACCCGAGATGCACATGCTGATACTGTTGCAGTCGCCATGAACAATCTTTATGCTCAATGGTGCCAGGAACAGAGCAAGGCTAGACTGGATGCATACGCTTTCAAGTGCACGGCCAGTGTCAATGGGAATCAATACCTGGCCGACCTGCGCGGGGCTTCCAGGTCGCACTTTATTGCCACCACAGTGGAATTATTGACCGCCGGCGTTGATGTGCCGGTAGTCAGGAATATCGTTTTCTTCAAATATGTCCGCTCCCCTATCGCCTTTTACCAGATGATTGGACGCGGAATGCGGCTGGATGCGCCGACCGGGAAGCTCATGTTCCATGTCTATGACTATACTAACGCCACCCGGCTTTTTAATAAGGAATTTATCACCCGGCTCAGTCCCAAAGGCAAAGGCGGGGACGGTCCGCCGCCCCCACCGCCTATACAAGTTGAAGGCTTTGATATACACGTTACCGATGCCGGACGCTATATCCTGACCATGGTGGACGGTAAAACCCAGTCGGTTACAGTCGAGGAATACAAGGCTGTCCTTGCCGCCAGGCTGGCTGTCCAGCCTGCCGCTGAAAACCCCTATCACTCTAAAGGCCGTGGCCGCGCAGTTTGCGTTGTCCGGGACTGATGGCCTTGAGAATCCGGCAATATTCCAGACCCCCCGATGTCGCGCAAGCGGGGGGGCTGGCTGCCCTTAAAATCCTAGGCAAACCTGCCGATATCCTGCACGAAACAAAAGCAAGAATGTTCGCGGCCTGAAGATGGTAAGGTTTTATTACATGCCATTGACTTAATTCCTTACATCTGCTATACTATTCATTGGAAGCGGAGGAATACATGATTGGGAAAAAAATACGGGAATTGCGTGAAAATCTGGGTATGAGCCAGGAAGAACTGGCGGTTGCGGTGGGGCTTACCCGCCCCATTATTTCGCAGATTGAAAGCGGAGTCAGAAAAGTTTCAGCCGATGAACTGCCGGGCTTTTCCCACGCGCTGAACGCGTCTGTTGAACAACTTCTGGGAACGGAACCGTTGCCGCTTGTTTCAGTCGCCAAGGAAAGCCGCGCGCAGTATAACGCCAGGACCGCGCCGGAAGGCATAAGGATATGTGTGCCCCGGAAAAACCTGAATAAGTTTCGGGAGGTTCTTCTTTACATCCTGGATAAAGTCGGCGGCAAACCGAATATCGGCGAAGCCGTGATTTACAAACTGCTTTACTTTATTGATTTTGATTTTTACGAAAAGTTTGAAGAACAATTAATTGGCGCGACTTATATCAAAAATCATTATGGCCCCACCCCTGTTGAGTTTAAAGTTGTTGTTGATGAGATGATTCAAAACGGCGAAGTCGTGAAAGTTAAAGGAAAATATTTTAATTATCCGCAAAAAAAATATTTAGCGATTAGACGGCCGAACCTTGATGTTTTATCCGGCCGCGAAATAAAACATATTGATGATATTTTGGCGCGGCTTTCTGACAAAAACGCCAAAGAGATGGAAAATTATTCCCACAATGACATTCCCTGGAAAACGGCGGAATACGGCAAACCGCTTTCTTACGAGAGTGTTTTTTATCGTGATGAACATTATTCCGTAAGAAACTATGAAGATGAATTATAATGAACTGCCGGAATTTTCCAGGGAATTTAAGCGGTTCTCAAAAAAATACAGATCATTACCCGATGACTTAGAGGAATTTAAACGCGTTGTTGATATCGCGCCGCTGGGAAATAGCAAGCATTTCAATATTATTACGAGAAACGAACACCGCGCTATTGTCAAAGCGCGTTTATTCTGCCGCTATTTAAAAGGTTCGTCGCTCCGAATTATTTACGCCTATTTTGAACCGGAAGACCGGATTGAATTTATTGAAATCTATTTCAAAGGCGACAAGGCAAACGAGGACAGGCGGAGAATATCGAATATTTAGGGTTACGGAAGCGCCGGGCTGTGAAAACAGTTGAAACCAAAACAAGGATGTTCGCGGCATGAATATTGAAGAACTTCTGCAAAAATTGGATCTCCGGGAGAATCTGGAGCTTGAATTCAAGACCGCAGCCGGAGGAATGCCTTCGGGACTCTGGGATACGGTAAGCGCGTTTGCCAATACGCATGGAGGATGGATTTTACTCGGCGTCAGAGAAGACAAGGCAAAAATCAGGATTGAAGGGGTCAAAAACTCCGAAGCCATGAAACAGGACATCTTCAATCTCATGCGCAACCGGCAGAAAATAAGCATGGAAGTCTGCGGTCCGGAAGATATCAGAATCCAGAAAATAGACGGGGCGGATATTATCACCCTGAAAGTCCGCACTGTCTCCAATTCCGAAAAGCCGGTTTATATAGGCGGCAACCCTTACTCCGGCACTTTTGTGAGAAGAAACGAAGGCGATTATCATTGCAAAAAGGATGAAGTTGACCGGATGATTCGCGGGGCAGGCGCCCAGAGCGCGGATTCCGCTGTTTTGAAGGGGCTTTCATATGAGGACCTGGACAAACAGACTCTCAGCCGTTACAGGGCCAGGTTCCGGCAGTTCAACTCCGCCCATCAGTGGAATGAATATGAAGACATAAGGTTTCTTAAGGCGCTGGGCGGATACCGTAAAGATCCGCACACCGGGGAAGAGGGGCTCACCAAGGCGGCGGTGCTTATGTTTGGAAGCAGGGAAGCTATTTTCAGCGTACGCCCCCGCCACCTTATAGATTTCCGCCTGCTGGCGGCCGAATCGTCCGGTGAAGAAACCCGGTGGGAAGACCGGATAGCCTGGGAAGGAAACCTTTACGACGCATTCTTCCAGATTTATCCCAGGTTGACCGAATCGCTCAAGACCCCCTTCCGCCTTGACGGTCCCCACAGGCTTGACCAGACGCCGGCTCATGAAGCTTTGCGGGAAGCTCTTGTGAACATGCTTGTCCACGCCGACTATGCCGAGCCCGCCGCCATCCTTCTCAAAGCATCGCCGCGGCAATTTATCTTCCGGAATCCCGGCTTTTCGCGCGTTTCGGAGGATGACCTGCTTACAGGCGACCGTTCCGACCCCAGGAACCCGGTTCTTCTGAGGATGTTCCGGCATATCTTCCTGGCGGATGAGGCAGGCACCGGTTTCCCCAAGATATTAAGCATCTGGAGAAAAGCGGGGCTTCAAC
>CAZYFL010000011.1:0-18068 GCA_964646805.1 uncultured Elusimicrobiaceae bacterium
GGCGGCAGCAGGCCGGTGAGGGAGAACAGCAGGAACGTGACGCCCAGCGCCACCAGCGGCAGCATCAAAGCTCTTTTAAGGAGGAACCTGCGCATCAGTTATTCCCATCCCCCGTCTTCGTCCAGCCGGCTATTACTTTCAGGGTGAGGCGGGCGCAGGCGAAGAAGTCTTTCAGGTCCAGATATTCGCGGGTGGTGTGCACGTCGCGCATGCCGGTGGAGAGTATAGGGGCTTTGATGCCGTGGCCGTACATAATATTGCCGTCGGTGCCGCCGCCGGAAGCGGAGGGTTTCATTTTTAAGCCTTCTTCGCGCATGGCGGCGGAGATCAGCGCCAGTACGGGGTTGGTTTTGTCTATGCGCAGGTTGGGGAATTTTTGTTCTATCAGGAATTCGTAGTGCGGAGTTATTAATTTTCCATCAGCCATGACTCTTATTTTTTTTACGGCCTTCCTGAGGCAGTCTTCCATGTGCCTGGTTTGCTTCCTTAGCTTGGCGGGGTCGTGGCTGCGGGCTTCGGCAGAGAGCTCCACAAGAGGCGGAATTACATTTATGGCGTTGCCGCCGGAGATGAAGCCTATGTTGGCGGTGGTCTGGGAGTCTATGCGGCCCAGTTTCATGCCGGCTATGGCGCTTGAGACTACTTTTATGGCGGAGATGCCTTTTTCGGGGGCTGCGCCGGAGTGGGCGGCGGCGCCGTAGACTTTTATTGCCATGTTATCTGCGGCGGGGGCGCTGGTTATTACATGTTCCAGGCCCTGTTCGTTGTCAAAGATGAGGCCGTAGCGGGAGCGGAGCGCGGAGTAGTTGAGGTATTTGGCGCCCATGAGGGCCATTTCTTCGCTGATGGTGAAGACGGCTTCTATGGGCGGGTGCGGAATTTTGCATTCCTCAAGGGTTTTTACTACTTCCAGTATTATGGCTATGCCGGCTTTGCAGTCGGCGCCGAGTATGGTGGCGCCGTCGGAGGTGATGCGGTCTTTGCTCATGCGGGGGCGGACGTTCCCGGCGGGGCCGACGGTGTCCATGTGGGCGGAGAGGAGGAAAGGTTCGGCGGGCGCGGCACCGGGGAAGCGGGCTATTACGTTGCCGGTTTCGCCGCCTATTTTGCGGCCGGCATCGTCTATGTCTACTTCTGCGCCCATGAACTTGAGCAGTATGGAAAGGCGGCGGGCGATGGCGCCTTCTTTGCCGGAAAGCGAGGTTATTTTAGCCAGGTCGCAGAACAGTTGCACCATCCGCCTTTCATTGATTACCGGCATCATACCTCTATTATTTGAATTTTGAAGCGCGTTTACAATGAATCAGGTTTATTTGTTTTTTGACAGCTTGTTGGTCAGGAATGCGGCGCAATCGAGCACCGCCTCCACCTGCTCGCGTATATTCATGGTGTACGGATGCGCTTTCTTCCCTAAAAATAAGGAGGGTTTTTTCAAAACCGGGGCCCATTCGTACCGGAGTTGTTTAGCTTCGTGAAGGTAGATTATCCTTGCCGGGTTCGGCGAGAGAAAACATACTCGGGGATTATTGGGTATGTCGAAATTGTCCATGAATAAAATGTGAATATCGGGGCTCAGGTTTTCAAGTTTTTCCGCGTTGGTAATCAGCGAGATTTTAATAGCATCGGCTATTGCGGCCGGTATTCGTTCGTCCACGCTGATGCGCACATATGCGTTCTCCTCCTTTTTTTTAGAAGCGTCTTTGTGGAGGGTTGCCGGCGCGGGCATCGGTATGTCTGCGCTACTCCCTGCTTTTATCTCCGAAACTTTGATGTCGGTAAAATCAGTCACAGCGTCCCTTAGATCGTACGGCGGGACATTTTTTGTCCGAGTCAAAACAAAAACCCCCGCCGCCGCCATTGCGAACGTCAACAGCGCCATTCTTGTTTTCATGGCGTATCCTCCTGTAACCCACCCTCTCCCTTCAACCATAGTATATCAGCCTATAATTTTTTGTCAATGGGGGGCCGCTTCAACTCTTAAAACGTTGCCCAACAAGAAGTCATTGCGCCCCCGTGCCCAAAGGGTTATAATCGCTTTTATGAACTTCCGGGACACTACACTAGTATTTATTTTAGCCGCGCTGGCGCTGGGGGCTTGCGCGCATAAGCCGCTTGCCGTAACCGGAAAGGCGGGCGTTAAGCAGGCCTATTACGTTAACGCCGGGGCATTTAAGACCATGCAGTTCTCCCCGCCCCCGGTTCCCGGCTCAATGCAGCAGCAGGCCGACATAGCCACCGTTCTCTCCTGGCAGAACAAGCGCACCGAAGCCGACTGCGCCAGGTCTTCACGCACCGCTGTTGAAACCTACGATGCTTTCTGGGGCGCCAGGAGCCCTTTTCCGGAACCGCTCCCTTCGGAAGTAAAAGAGTTTTTTGAGCGTCTGGCCTCGGATTTGGAGGAAGCCGTCAATAACATAAAGAACCGCTATCAGCGCCCGCGTCCCTATTTGACCTATCCGGAGGCGCAGCCCTGCCTAAATAAAATCCATGGTTTCTCGTACCCCAGCGGGCACGCCGTTTTCTCCGGGGTTTTCGCCAGGGTCCTTACCGATATAATCCCGGAGCGTGAGTCGGAATTCTCCGCCAAGGCCGACGAAATAGCACGGGACCGCGTGATAGGCGGCGTACATTACCCAGCCGACATAGCCGCCGGTAAAGTTTTCGCCGACCAGTACCACGCCAAGCTCCTCAAGTCCGAAGCTTACCGAAAAGATATCGGAAAAATTAAAATTCTTCTGGCGAAATAAGCAGACAATCAGCGCGGCCTATCTTCCCCGGCCCCTGCCTCTTCCCCTTCTCTTGCCCTGCGCGATGCGGGAGAAGTTTGACTGGGGGAATTGAGATGGCCGTCCGCCCCGGAATTGGCGGGACTGGGCGCCCTGCGGCGGTTGACTCCGCCCGGCCTGAGGCGGCCGGCCGCCTTCCAGCGACAGGTCAATCTTCCCCTCCGTCGTATCCACCGCAGCAATCATTACCCGCACCTTTGTGCCCGGCTTCAGGCCGTTTACGCGCAACAGGCCTTCAGCCCCTGTGTCGCCCAGCATCACAAAAGCTCCGCTGTCTATAACGGTAGTCACCGCCCCCTCCATTATAGAACCGACCAGTTCCTTCAGCAGCTCAGCGCGCATGATATCCACCGACTTATGCTCGGCATCGGCGGCAGCTCTCTCACGCTCCGAACAGTGCACACCCGCTTTGTCCAGCGGAAGCGCCCCGTGATTTTCCTTTTTCCCCGCCAACAGCGCCTTTACGGCGCGGTGCGTCAGCAGGTCCGGGTAGCGGCGTATGGGCGAAGTGAAGTGTGAATAGAAGCGCGTCGCTATGCCGAAATGCCCGTCCGACTCCGGCGAATACACCGCCTGGCGCATGCTGCGCACCATCAGCGAATTTATAAGGTTAGTCAACGGGTGATTTTCCGCCTGGCGCAACACATCCTGCAGGCCCTTCGCCGCGTTGGCTCCCTCTATATGCCCCGCGGTCAGCCCCAGTTCGCCCAACGCGGCGGAAAGGGCCTTCAACTTGAGAGGGTCCGGCGTGTCGTGTCTACGGTGCAGGAAGGGAAATTTCGCCCTGTAGAGCTCGGTGGCCACGGCTTCGTTCGCCAGCAGCATGAATTCCTCTATAAGCCGGTGGCTTTTGAGCCGTGGCCTGAGACTGACGCCCAGCGGCCTGCCATGCAGATCCACGTTCACCTTGTATTCCGGCAGGTTGAAATCCAGCGCGCCGCGGGCGATGCGCCGCTTATAAAGCATATCGGTAAGGTCGCCCATGCGCTTAACCGCTTCGCCCACGCTCTTGTGCACATCCGGCGCTTTTCCGCCTTCAAGCAGCGTCTGGATCTCCTCGTAGGTGAAGCGCCGCCACGAGCGTATGACCGTTTCCGCGAGGCGCCTCCTAGTGACCTTGCCTGAGGAGTTTATGTCCATAAATACCGACATAGTCAGGCGCTCCTGGCGCGGAACCAGGCTACAGAGATTATCCGAAAGCGCCGGCGGTAGCATGGGCACCACGCGGTCCGGCAGGTAAACGCTGGTGGCGCGGGAGTAGGCTTCCGCGTCCAGCGCGGTGCCGGACTTGACATAATAAGCCACGTCGGCTATGTGTACGCCTAGGCGCAGCATCCCGCCGCCCAGGTCTTCCAGCGAGACCGCGTCGTCAAAGTCCCTGGCGTCGGCCCCGTCTATGGTGCAGATCGGCAGATTAAACAGCGCTTCCCGGCTCTGCCACTGCGCCGGTTCAAGCCGCGCGCCGAATTCTTCAGCCTGCTCAATTACTCCTTTCGGAAAATTCTCGTTTATGCCGCGGGCGCGCAGTATGGAGTCTATGCGGGCGCGTATGTCACCGGGATCGCCCAGTATTTCGTTTACCAATCCGGAGGCGCCTGCGTCGGGGGTCGGCCAGCGCGTGACTTCCAGCACGGCAAAAGCCCCTTCCACAGGAACTATTCCCGGAGCGAAACCGTTCACAATGGCCGGCGGAGCATTGCCTTTCTCCGGGAACAGCGCCCAGGTGTTTTTCACGCGCCTGAGTATGCCCACTACTGAGGTGCGCGCGCGCTTTACCACGGCGATAATTTCCCCGGCCAGGCGGCCGTTTTTTTCCGGGCGGACGCGCGCCTGCACACGGTCTCCGTCCATGGCCAGATCCAAGCCCCGGCCGCGGATAAATACGTCTTCCACGCCTTCTTTCTCCGAGAGCAGGAAAGCGAAGGCGCCTTTGTGCTGTATTACGCCCTCAATTATGACTTCGTGTCCGCCGGAAGCGCCGCGAGTTTCTTTTTTTCTCCAATGTGGTCTCATATTTTTCCTTTATTCCTTCCTGACGCAACGGACAAAATGGCCCGGAGTTATTTCCGCATACCCAGGGCGTTCTTTAAGGCAGACTTCCGCCGCGCGCGGGCAGCGGTCTGAAAATACGCAGGCCCGCGGCCCTGGGCCGCCGCCATTACTGTCCCGCCTTTCCTCCAGCACGGTTTTCTTAGACGGGTCTGGATCCGGCACGGCTGAAAGCAGCAGTCTGGTGTAAGGATGGCGCGTATCGCGGAAGAGATCTGCCGCTGAGGCGTATTCCACCACGCAGCCCCTGTACATCACGGCGACAAAATCGCAAAGATAGCGGACGGCCGCCAGGTCGTGGGAAATGAAAACGTAGGAAATGCCCAGTTCCTTCTTAAGCTTGTTAAGCAGGTTCATTATCTGGGCCTGTATTGAAATGTCCAGGCTGGAGATGGGTTCGTCGGCCAGTATTATCCCCGGCGCGGCGGCCAGCGCCCTGGCTATGGCGATCCTCTGTCTCTGCCCGCCTGAGAACTCGTGCGGATACCGCCACAGCGCGTCAGCCTTGAGACCCACTTTCTCCAGAAGCGCCGCCGCGGCCTTTTCCCCGTCCGCTATTTTTTCTCCCGCCGCCCTCAGTGGTTCAAGGACTATGTCTTTTACCTTCATGCGCGGGTTAAGGCTTGAATAGGGATCCTGGAAAACCATCTGCGCGCCGCGCCGGGCCCGCCGCAGCCTGGCGCCGGAAAGTTCGGAAAGTTCCCTGCCGTACAGCGTGACGCGTCCGGAGTCGGGCTTTTCAATGCCCAGTATAAGCTTTGCCAGGGTGGTTTTGCCGGAGCCGGATTCGCCGACTATACCCAGGGTCGTGTGCTTTTCAAGCGCCAGAGAAACCCCGTCCACTGCGGTGAAGAGTTCTCCGCCGGAGCTGAAGAGCCCTCCCTCTTTGCGGTAGCGCTTGGTTACATTACAGACGTCCAGTATGACAGGCATATCTAAATTCTGGGTTCGCTGCGCCAGCATTTTGAGCCGCGCCTTTCTCCCGTCTTGAATTCAGGCGGCTCAACCGAGCGGCATTTTTCCAGAACTTCCGGGCACCTCGGAGAGAAAGGACAACCCGGCAGCTCCTCGTCAAAATCCGGGGGCAGGCCTTCTATTGTCTTAAGCGGCTCCCCCGGCCTGTCGCTCATTTTAGGTAGCGAGTTAAGCAGGGCGCGGCTGTAAGGGTGCGAGGGACTTTTGAAAAAATCTTCCGCCGGTCCGCGCTCCATCACGCGCCCGGCATAAAAAATCAGCACATAGTCCGCGCGCTGGGCCACTATGCCGAGGTTATGCGTTATGAGTACCAGCGCCATGCCGCTTTCTTTTTTCAGCGAGTCTATCAGGTCCAGTATCTGCGCCTGCACGGTGACGTCCAGGGCGGTGGTGGGCTCGTCGGCTATAACCAGGCGCGGGCCGCAGGCCAGCGCCATGGCTATCATGACGCGCTGGCGCATACCGCCTGAGAAATTATGAGGGTACTGCGCAAGGCGGGTTTTAACCTCGCTAATCCCAACTTTTTCAAGCAGTTTTTCGCAGATCGGCAGGGCTTGGGCGTAAGAAAACCCTTTATGTTCCATAAGCGGTTCCGCCAGTTGCAGGCCTATGGTCAACACAGGGTTGAGCGAGGCCATCGGTTCCTGAAAAACCATGGAGATTCCCGCCCCGCGCACCCCGCGCAGTTCTTCGTCCGCAGCGGCCGCCAGGTCTTTTCCCCCATAAAGCACGCTGCCGGAGTCTATCTTCGCGCAGGACGGCAACAACCGCACTACGGAAAGCGCGCACATGGTCTTGCCGGAACCGGATTCCCCCACTATGGCCAGCGTTTCCCCCGGATAAACCCGGTAGCTTACCTCCCGTAATATTCTGGTGGGCGCGCCGTCGCGCGAGATTGACACGGAAAGATTCCTGACCTCAAGCAACGGCGCGGCTTTGCCTGTCATCTTAAGATTTCACTCCCGTTTATTTTAAGGCTTTTGAGCCTGGCGTAGGCGCCCTGCGGATCTCCGCCCGCGAAACCGCCTATAAAAAATTTCTGCGACGGCGCGTCTACGGCTGATGAGGCATCCATGCTGAAGACAGGGATAAATTTTTTCCTGTTCATGGCGTAAGAAACGGCAAAATAATTCCCGTCGCGCTCAAAGCGGAGCACCTTAAGTTTTTTTGGCAGCGCAAAAGACTTGCCCCCCGGCAGGTAAAACAGCGTAAGACTGTCGTCCGCCGGCCTGGGTCCGTTCTGACGCTGCACCAGCACCTTAAGCGCGGCGGAGGCGTTTCCGATGGACGGCCGCGACGCGTCGCCACCCACCCAGATGCCGTATGAGAAGCGCTTCATCTGGCCAGGCGGTATCTTAAAATCCGCCTCAAGGTCGGCCTGCCACCTCCCGCCTGAAAGCTCGCGTGAAAGGATGAGACCTGGCGTGTAGCCGTCGGAAGGTTCATCACGGCTGTCATCCTGGCGGGCGGTAAGGAAATAGTAAAGTCCGCCGCTCTTAACCTCGCTGAAGCCGTATTCGTTGTTCCAGCCTGCCCAGGCGTCCCAGCCGTCAATGGCATAGTCGCCCTTCTTGAATATAGCCGGGTTTACACACCCAGCCGCGAAAACCGCCGCCAGGGCGGCGCAGGAAAGTTTCATTAAAAGTTTCATTTGCCGGAGCAACTCTATTATAAGTGATTTAGGGCTCGTTAAGAAATAAATGGCAACTATTCACTCCCTCTGTGTCGCTGCGAGCGGTGGCGGGCTTGCCGCTATTGAATCGTCGCATGGCCGGATAGTATAATAACGATACGGGCGCGAAAATGTCTGCCTGCAGGCAGGCGGCCCGCAAAGGAAACAATCATGGTAACCGGACTTGTACTTGTAAAACTACTGCCTGGCAAGGAAAAACAGACCCTCGGCAGGCTGAAGGGTCTCAAGAGCGTGGTTCACATGTCGGCAGTGTTTGGCCGCTGGGACCTGGTGCTTGACATGGAGACGGATGACCTCCCGGCGCTTTCCAATATCGTGGTGCAGGAAATACGTTCTATCCCGGGTGTGCTTTCCACCGAGACGCTGGTCACCACTTCGCTGTGACGCCGCCCGCTGCGTGTTACCGCAGAGATCGCAGACTGATAATAACCTGTATTTTCCTGGCTTTGGCTGCTTCCCCGGGCGCGGCTCAGCTGTTCCTTGGCGCAGAAGTGGGACCTGACGCATTTATGAAATCAGACCCGGGCAAAATAGAGACGGATGGCGAGGATGCCTTCGCCTGGGCGCTCAGTTCCGAGGTAAGCAGTTCCACCCTTTACGCCGTCTTTGAGTCCACAACCCCCGAGCGGGAAATGTTTAATTATCTGCGCGGCGGGATTTACAGGCAGGAGCTTGCCGCCCTGTTGCTGCTATCTGAAAAAACTTCGGTTCCGTTCAAAAAACTCGCTGCGGAGCTGCCCAAAGCCGGCGGGTTCGGGGGCCTGGCAAAAAAACACAAAGCCGATGCCATGGAAATTTTTGAGGCAGCCGGCGGTCTTAAAACCGCGGCCGACCTCCGGTTGCCGCTTTTCCTGTCAGTGTCAACGGCCCCGGGTGTTCAAGTCTCAATCCCGGCCCACAGATGAAAAAAACTAACATGCTCGTATTGGTGTTGCGGAATTATCTTGTCGCAACACTAGCCGTGTTGTCGCTCTGCGGCCCCGCTCTGGCCCTTCGTGTGCCGCAGGGCGCTTCCTGGGCGGAGCTTGTCCTCCCGGACGGTTTTAGCGTGCGGGTTGAACTCGCGCTCACTCCGGAAACCCAGGCAAAGGGACTGATGTTCCGTGAAGAGCTGCCGCTGGACAAAGGAATGCTTTTCGTGTTCAGCGCGGTAGAGGCCAGATCCTTCTGGATGAAGAACACTTTTATAGACCTGGATATGGTTTTTCTGGATGCCGACCTGAAAGTCTTTAAGGTTTTTCACAGGGTGCCGCGTTCAAAGCCCGGACAGCCTGAAAGCGAGGTGGCGCGGGTTTCAGCTCCGGCCGCCTGCGTGCTTGAACTTCCCGCCGGGTCCGCCCGCGCGCACCGGATCAAGTCCGGTGCAAAAATCAAAATTCTGTTCGCTGTGAAATAACTTATAATATGGGCATCTGGAACAACGCTTTCAGGATCACGGAGCCGCAGGAACCCACTTCGGAGGAAAAAATGCTGCTGGATGTCCTGGCGGAAAAAGTTAAGGGGCGGGGGCTTGGCGACATCGCCGCCTTTACGGTTGAAAGCACCAGTCCGTTGCATAACCTGGGCGCGCAGGGGATAACTTTTATAGAGCCGGCGCTCATGATGCTCTTTAAGAAAGAAGACGTGGAAAAGTACAGAGCCCTGCTGGAGAACAGCAAGGCCATAAAATATTTAGTAAACCGCTTGAACGAAGAAAAGGATGCCCCCGATGTCAAAGAAAGACCTTGAAGTTATTATAGCCACCGACTGCGGCAGCACCACTACGAAGGCCATACTTATAGAGAAAAAAGGCGACGCCTACCGCCAGACTTTCCGCGGCGAGGCCCCCACCACGGTTGAGGCCCCTTTTGAGGACGTAACCAAAGGCGTGCTGAACTCGATCACCGAGGTCGAAGAACTCTCCGGCCGTAAAATACTTGACGGCGAGAGGATCATAACTCCGAACAACGGCAATGCTGGCGCCGATATTTACGTTTCAACCTCCTCAGCCGGAGGCGGCCTGCAGATGATGGTAGCCGGGGCCGTAAAAGCTATGACCGGCGAATCCGCGCAGCGCTGCGCCCTGGGCGCCGGCGCCATAGTTATGGACGTGCTGGCCTCCAACGACGGCCGCGCGGACCACGAAAAGATAGAGCGTATACGCCAACTGCGTCCGGACATGATGCTACTCTCGGGCGGCACCGACGGCGGCACCATCACCCACGTGGTAGAGCTCGCCCAGTTCCTGAAAGCCGCCGATCCCAGGCCGCGCCTGGGAGCCTCCTACAAGCTGCCGGTGATTTACGCCGGCAACAACAAGGCCCAAGCCCAGATAAAAGAAATACTCGGCGGCCGCACCGCCCTGATAATTACCGAAAACCTGCGGCCCACTCTGGAAAAAGAAAACCTCATGCCGGCCCGCCACAAAATACATGACATTTTTCTCGAGCATGTGATGCAACAGGCCCCGGGCTACCCGCGTCTGATGAAAATGGTGGGAGCCCCCATCATGCCCACCCCGGCCGCGGTAGGCGCCATGACTGAAAAATTCGCCAAGGCCAACAACTTCAACGTGCTGGCAGTGGATATAGGCGGCGCCACCACCGACGTGTTCTCTGTTTTCTCGGAGGTTTTCAACCGGACTGTCAGCGCAAATCTCGGTATGAGCTACTCCATCTCTAACGTGATGGCGGAGGCAGGGCTGGCAAACATCCTGCGCTGGTTGCCTTTTGACATGGACGAACAGGATCTGCGCAACCGCCTGAAGAACAAGATGATAAGGCCCACCACTATTCCACAGACGGTGGAAGACCTGCAGATAGAGCACGCCGTTGCCCGCGAGGCCCTGCGCCTGGCTTTCGACCAGCATAAGGCGCTGGCCGTGGGCTTGAAGGGCGTTCAGCAGGAGCGCTCCATCTCGGACGCTTTTGATCAGACTGCCTCCGGGGCCAGCCTCATTAATGTTATGCGTCTGGACTACGTGATAGGTTCGGGCGGCATTCTGGCGCATTCTCCCCGCCGCACCCAGTCCATGTTGATGATGATAGATGCCTACCAGCCTGAAGGCGTAACCCGTATGGCCGTTGACTCCATCTTTATGATGCCGCATCTGGGCGTACTGGCCCAGATAAGCGAAAAAGCCGCGCTGGACGTGTTCTACAATGACTGTCTGGTCCGTCTGGGCACCTGCCTGGCGCCTAGGGGCCTTGCCAGGGAAGGGCAGCTTATTATGGAATGGGAAGTGAGCGGTTCCGACGGAAAACGTCAGGCGGGCGAACTGCGCTTCGGGGATATAATACATGTGCCGTTAGATTCCCCCAAGGCCAGGCTGACGGCTAAACCTGTGAAGGGTTTTGATATGGGAGCGGGCCCAGGCAACCGTGTGGATGCCGATATAGAGGGCGGAGTGGTTGGCCTGGCGCTGGACGGCCGCGGCAGGCCTTTTGGCCTGTCCAGAGAGCCTGGCAAGCGCCGCGACGACATGAACAAGTGGTACAAAGCCATGAGGATGTATCCGGTGTGATGGATTTAGGGTAACTACTCAGGTAGACAGAATTCAGGAGCCAGAATTCAGAATGGTGGAGCCTTTTTCATCGCCGACGTTCTCATTCCCGACTTCTGACTCCTGACTCCTGACTCCTGAATTCTGACTACTGGCTACCTGAGCAGTTACGTTTTAGGAGGAATTTTATGGCACACGCTTATACGCCCGGACTCAAAGTAATGCCCTGCACGGTGCTGAGGAAGAAGAGGCTGTTGCCTATTCCCGGCAAGGTGCTGGCCGGCATGGGCCAGCAGGTTGACTCCCTGGACATAGTGGCCCGGACCGAGCTGCCCGGCAAAGTATTCTCCGTCAATGTGGCGAACCGCCTGGCCGTCGCCCCCGACGAAATAAAGAACTTCATGCTTAAGGCCGAGGGCGACTCTGTGAAGAAGGGCGACATAATCGCCGGAAATAAACCGTTCCTGCCGTGGTTTAAAACCGTAGTGGAGGCGCCGGTGGACGGCACGGTGGAAGCGATATCTCTTATAACCGGCCAGGCGCTGTTGCGCGAGCCGCCGAAAGTTCTTTCCATAAAAGCTTATGTGAAAGGCAAAGTGGTGGAGGTTACGCCTGATTTCGGAGTTGCGATAGAGACAGAGGGAACCTTCATACAGGGCATCTTCGGCATAGGCGGCGAGACCAACGGCGAAATAGCTATGGCCGTGGCAAGCCCCGACGAAGACCTGACCACGGAAGACATAAAGGAAAATCACAAAGGGAAGATCGTCATCGGCGGCAAGCACGCCGGTCTCTCTACCATAAAACGCGCCATAGAACTGGGCGTTAATGCCATCGTGGTGGGCGGCATACACGACAGGGATTTGCGCCAGCTCCTGGGCTACGACATAGGAGTGGCGGTGACCGGCAGCGAGCAACTGGGCATTACCGTGATAATTACCGAAGGTTTCGGCATGATACCAATGGCCGAATACACTTTCAAGCTGCTCGCGTCCCGCAACGGAGAGAAAGCCTCCGTTTCCGGCGCCACGCAGATACGCGCAGGCGTGATGCGCCCGGAAATAATAGTGCCGGGTTTTCCCAGAAACGTGACCGAGTGCAAGAAAGACCAGAGCCGCGGCTGGATAGAACCCGGCGACCCGATACGCATAATACGAGAGCCGCATTTCGGCGTGATAGGCACGGTAAAATCCCTGCCCCCGGAGCTTACGGTTATAGGCAGCGAGAGCCGCGCCCGCGTGCTGGAAGTTACTCTTGACGGCGGAGAAGTTATAGTGATCCCCCGCGCGAATATAGAAGCGCTGGAGAAGTGAGCGGGCCGGTTTCTGAATGAAAATAATAGTTTCAACGCACGATTTACTATGTCCGATAAAAGGCGGCGGGGCATTAAGGACGCTTAAATGCGCGGAAGAATTCAGGAAACGCGGACACGATGTCACCCTTGTCGGGCCCACGGACGGCGCCTGCGAAGTGAGCGGGATTCCGGTCCACTGGCTGCACGCTCCCCGCAAACAACGGTCCCAGATACTTTCTTCGCTTAAGTTCAATGTGCGCCTGTTCAGGAAATTCCTGCGCTTCGCGGGAACCACGGATATGTTCTTCGTGCACAATACCCTGGCCGCCGCTACGATTCCATTTTTCAAGTGGTTTTACCGCTTCCGGTTCGTCCTGGATGTAACCGATGTCCATGCTGAGTACCTGGCCGCCGCCAGACGCAACCTGTTTGAAAAGTTCCTTACCCCGTTCATCCTGGCCATAGAATACTGGATAATCGGCAGCGCGGACCGCGTTATAGTGGTTACCAGGGCGATGAAGAACCTTCTTATAAAGAACGGCATAGCGGCGGACAAGATAGAGGTTATTTATGACGCGGCTGAGCTGGATAAAATCGGGACGGAAAAAGATACCGGCAGCGAAAACGCCGTCATCCATCTGGGTTTGGTTGACCGGCAGCACGGGGTTGAACTTTTTATTTCGGCTATACCGCTGGTGGCGGCGGCATGTCCGGAGGCGAGGTTCTTCATAGTCGGAGGCGGCCGCGAGCTTCCGAACGTGATAAAGCTGGCGGAAAAACTTGGAGTGCGCGACAGATGCGTCTTTACCGATATACTCCCCTGCGACGAGGCGAGACAGTACATGCGCAAGGCCGCTATCGGCGTTATCCCAAGGCAGGACGAACTCCCCAACCGTATAGTGACCACGCTTAAGATTTACGAATACTGGGCTGCGGAAACGGCCGTCGTGGCCTCGCGGCTTGAGGGTATAGCCGAGATAGCGGAGGACGGCCGGGATATACTGTTCTTTCAGGCGGGTTCCGCCGCCGATATGGCGGGAAAAATCATCAGGCTGCTTGGGGACAGGGACCTGGCGGCGTCGCTGGCGAGGCAGGGAGCGCTGACTGTGCGGAAATATACCTGGAGCAATACCGCCCCTAAAATAGCGGATGCGGCTTGCCTGAGAATCCCATAAAGTGTATATTATTACAGCTATGATCGGGAACAAAGCCGCGCTCGCCTTGTTTTTATCCCTGTTCGCCGCAGGCGGCGTTTTTGCCGCCAAACCGCCTCCAGCGGCGGCGGGCATTAGCCTCACGGCCGCGGACATGCCTTACGACGTCGGCAACGCGGCCATCCTCCGGTGGCCGACGAACCCCTCCGACGCGCAGGATACTGTTTATGCGGTTTACGCTTCCACCCTCCAAACCGGCGGCTGGGTAGAGGTTGACAGGTTTGTTGCCGGCGCCAGGACCGGCAAAGAAATAGAGCTGCCTTTCTGGGCCTGGAACGGTTCCGCTCTGGAGTACGCGGTAAAAGTGGAGTTTAATAATGTTTTCGGCGAGGGCAAACCCGGAGATGTTTTCCAGCTCAAGGTTTCAGCTTTTAAAAAAGGTAAGCGGACGGCGGAGTCCCCGCCCGTGGCTGTGACCCCGGCGGGCAATTGGTTCCGCTTGGACCGCCTCAATAACCTTATCCTGCTCCTTGCGCTTGTAGTGCTCTTCTTCCGGGCGGTGTCCCACGCCAGGCGCAAGGGCCTCTTTATACGCCGCATAGCCGGCCTTGATGCCATAGACGAGGCTATAGGCCGCGCCACCGAGATGGGCAAGCCTATCTTCTATGTGCCAGGCATCGGCGGCATGAGCTCCATTTCCACTATCGCTTCCGCTTTTATCCTGGGCGAAGTTTCTAAAAAGGTCGCCCAGTACGACAGCCAGATAAAGGTTCCCCATTTTGACCCCATAGTCATGACCGTCTGCAAAGAGGTTGTCAAGCAGTCCTATCTGGAAGCCGGACGACCGGACTCCTACCGCGAGGACATAAACCAGTTCGTAAGCGCCGACCAGTTCTCCTACGCGGCCTCGGTGGACGGAATGATCTCCCGCGAAAAGCCGGCGGCCTGTTTCTACATGGGCCACTTTATGGCCGAATCCCTGCTGCTGGCAGAAGTGGGCGCCACTTCCGGAGCCATACAGATAGCCGGCACGGACGTGGAGCACCAGCTGCCCTTCTTCTTTACCGCCTGCGACTACACCCTGATAGGCGAAGAGCTTTACGCCGCAGGGGCATATCTGTCCAAAGAACCCATGCTGCTCAGCGCCCTCAAAGTGCAGGATTTCGGAAAGCTTTTCGTCATGGTCTCGGTTTTTTTCGGCGCGATCCTGGCCGCGCTGGGAACTAAATTCGGCTGGGTCGCTTTCGTGCAGGGCATCCTCCATCTCTTCAGGGGCGATTGATTTATGGGGCTGGTAAAAAAACAGATACCTTTAGCTATAGTGTTTATAACCGGCGTGCTTACGCTGGCGTCTTATTATGTGCCCAATAAGCTGTCGGTGGATTACATTGAGACCATGAATAAGTGGGAAAATATCGTAGTCGCCTTCGCGTTTCTGCTGGGCCTGATCAGCCTGTTTTTCTCCCACTACAATAAAATCACGAGGAAGGTTGACGGCTGGGGTTACAGCATTTTCGTGTTCGTGGGCTTCCTGGCGATGGTGCTGCCCGCCCTCGTCAGCCACGGCAGGCAGATGACCGAGTCCGGACTGACGTCGCTGGGGTGGTCGTACAAGTTTATTTACACCTCCCTGAGCGGCACTATGTTCGCGGTCCTGGCCTTCTACATAGTTTCAACCGCTTACAGATCGTTCCGGATAAAATCCATGCAGGCGTTTGTGCTGTTTGTGGCGTCTTTTATCCTGATACTCGGTAAAGTTCCGCTGGGGCAGATAATCTGGGATTACGCGTTCGGCTGGACGGGTCAGGGGGTTTCGGGCATCATAGAATGGATCATGCAGGTGCCAGCAGTGGCCGGCAAGCGCGGCATCATGATAGGCATCTCTATCGGCGCCATCGTGACCTCCCTGAAGATAATATTCGGCATTGAAAAACAGTACATGGGGAAGGATTAGGCGCATGCTCAAGGAAACGCTTCAAAAATTTTTTAAGATAGACAGGCGCTGGATCTTCCTGTTGCTGGCGATTACGCTGCTCGTCCCGATAATGAAACCCATCGGTCTGCCCAACAAGAGCATCTCCGAGGCCACCAGGCGGGTTTATGGAAATATTGAGAAACTGCCCGCCGGTTCTTTTCTTCTTCTCTCGCTGGACTATGACCCTTCCACGCGGCCGGAACTGCATCCGATGGCCATGGCGTTGGTGCGGCACGCTTTTAGCAGGAACCTGCGCGTGGGCGTGGTCACCTATATAGCCGGCTCCACGGGGCTGATAGAGGAACTTTTCGCCGGGGTTTCCAGAGAATACAAGAAATCGGACGGAAAGGATTACGTTATTCTCCCGTACCAGCCCAACATTCTGGCGGTCCTTACGCAGATGTCTTCGGACCTCTATGGGATTTACAGCAAGGACAGGAACGGCGCTGTCCTCCGCGACATGCCCGTCCTGCGGGGCGTGAAGAACTATAAGGATATGTCGCTTATAGTATGCGTTACAGGCACCGCGATACTGGATTACTGGGTGGCCTATGTGGGAGACAAATACAGCGTGCCGGTGGCCGGCGGCGTTACCGCTATCAGCCAGCCTGGCTACGGTCCCTACCTGCAGACCAACCAACTGAAAGGCCTGATAGGCGGCATGAAGGGCGCCGCGGAATACGAGTCGCTTATAAAGCAGCCGGGCAAAGGAACTTCGGGTATAGACGCTCTCAATCTGGCGCACCTGCTGGTGCTGGCGCTTATCCTGACTGCGAATCTTATTCTCCTGTTCGTTAAATATTCGTAACTGCTCAGGTAGCCAGAAGTCAGAATTCAGGAGTCAGAATGAGGATGTCGGCGACGAGATTTTTGGAGGCCTATTCGCGGGCTATTCTGAATTCTGACTCCTGAATTCTGGCTACCTGTGTAGTTACAAATATTCTTAACAATTTTCTCCTGAGGTGATTATGTCGGAAACATGGATTATTGCCGGTGGCTGGCTGGCTGCGGGGCTTACTATCTGTATCTTCAGTTTCCTGTACAAGGACAATCCGTTCTTCAAAATAGCGGAGCATCTTTACCTAGGCGCCGGCATGGGCTGGCTGTTCCAGGTTTCAGTTGTCAGCGTGTGGATTCCCAAAATCTGGGAGCCTGTTTCAAAGGGCGAACTGTTGGTGATAATCCCCTCTATTATGGGGCTTTCGCTGTTGACCCAGTTTATCCCGAAGATCTCCTGGCTCTCGCGCTACGGGTTCACCTTCATGATGGGTTACGGGTCAGGGCTGGCCATTCCCGCCGGTCTTTCCACTGATTTCATGAGCCAGATAGAAGGCACCATAAAGCCTTTCTCTCTGCTGGCTTCCATGAGCCCGTTCGGCATCTTTAACTCGCTGATCATTGCGTTTGGCACCATCTGCGTGCTTTTTTACTTCTTTTTCTCGGTGGAGCATAAGGGCCACCTTAAAAAAGTTTCCAATGCGGGCATTTACTTTCTGATGATCTATTTTGGCGCGGCTTTCGGGAACACCGTTATGGCCCGGTTCTCGCTGCTGTACGGCCGTTTTGACGACCTGTACACTTTCTCCGGCGTGAACTATTTCTATGCAACCCAGGCCATCCTGGCAGCCATGGTTATATACTTTATCCTCCATTGGTTTTTCACCAGGGGAAAGAAGGACGGCGCCGGAGAGGAAGCCGCGTAACAATTACGGGTTATACCTTACTTTATTATTTCAATCTTCGCTTTCTGCCTGAGTTCCCCGGCCAGCTCCGGTAGCTTGGCTGTTATAGCCTGGTTAAGTACGGCAACTTTTAATTCAGCTTTTATAGCCTCAAAAGAGGCCTCTTTGCCGGGCTTGTGCTCTTCCGTCCTGAAGATGCTGAAGCCGCTGCCGGTTGCCATGGGTTTCGTGTATTGCCCGTCCTGCAGGGCGAAGATCTCTTTTTCAATTTCAGGCAGCAGCATGCCCTTTGAGATATAACCCAGGCTGCCGTTCTTATTGCGGAGGTTGGCATCGGCCGACTTAAGGGCGGAGAGTTTCGCGAAGTCCGCCCCCGCCGAGGAGAGCAACTCGTAGGCCTCGTCCGCTTCAGCCTTTGTGTTCACAAAGATCTGGCTGAGCTTCACCGATCCAGGGGTTCCCAGGCGCTCCTTGTTCTTTTCAAAGAAAGCCGCCGCCTCTTCGTCCGTAACCGCTATTTGCCTGGCCGCTATAACCGTGCCGCGTATAATAAGCTGGCGGCGGATAAGCTCGCGCAGGTCGGCGGCTGACCAGCCCATGGATTTCAGGTTTTTTTCAAAAGCCGCTTTGTCGGCATAGCCGGCGGCCAGGTTGGTAAATCTGGTCTCAACCTCTGCCTGGTCCGCTTTCACGTTCAGGCGCCCGCCCTCCTCCAGTAGCAGCTTCTCGTCTATGAGCTCTGACAACCCCTGCGCGGCGTACTGCCACCAGAGTTTCCTGGTAAGTTCCTCCGAGGTCACTTTCTGGCCGTTCACCACGGCCACATTTGCTTTCTTTTCCGCCGCGTAAAGTCCCGCGGCGAAAATTGCCAGGACGGCAGCGGCTAATATGTTTTTTTTCATCTGTTTTCCTCCCCGCTATTTTTTCGTAACTACTCAGGTAGACAGAATTCAGGAGCCAGAATTCAGAATGGTGGAGC
>CAZYFL010000012.1:0-14717 GCA_964646805.1 uncultured Elusimicrobiaceae bacterium
CCAAAAGCTCATGTAAGGCGGAAGTCTCGTAGAGACATTTTTCATCGTTCTGGTGAAGCCTTTAATGTCACCCCGGCGAAAGCCGGGGTCCAGTGTCGTCGATGTTTCTGGATTCCGGCTTTCGCCGGAATGACGACTTGGGCTTACGTGAGCTTTTGGGAAACTTCCGCCACCAATTCCGTAAACAGTTCGGGGTATACAATTCCGGTTTTTGCTTTTTGCGGCCTTAATTCGTATAATTAACGCACTATGTTACCTACTTACAGACCAAATGTCCGCAAACGCAAAAAGCACATCGGCTTCCGCGCAAAAATGAAAACAGCGGGCGGCAGAAAAACCCTCGCCCGCAGGCGCGCCAAGGGCCGCTGGCAGCTCATACCCGGATAGACGGCCGCGGTCCGCACGGGTTTGAAAAATGAAAGAATTCGCCTTTTCAAGAGTTTCACGCCTGCGCCTCAAAAAAGAGTTTGAGGCCGTTTTCGCGGCGGGGAAGAAGACGGTCACCAGGGAACTGGTGGCCTGGCACATGAACCCAAATTGCGCTTCGCACCCCCCGGGCGGCGACAAAGAGAAAAAAATAGGCCTCATGGTCTCTAAAAAGACCGGCGGGGCGGTGAAACGGAACAGGTTAAAAAGGCTTCTAAGGGAAGCGTTCAGGTTGACCAGGAAAGAGTTAAAGGAAGGCACGCGCCTTATCATATATCCCAAAGCGGGTTGCGCCGTGAAAAACCTGGCACAGGCCCGCCAGGAACTGGACACGCTCAGGGTGAGGGCGCGCCTTAACGATGACGGTAAATAAAACCGGATCAAAAAATCTTAAATCACTGGCGCTTATTACGCTGCGCTCGGCATACAGGACTTTCAGGCCGGCCCTGGGGCCCGGCGCCTGCAGGTTTCAACCGTCCTGTTCCGACTACGCGTTTCAGGCGCTGGATAAACACGGGATTTTAAAAGGGACCAGGCTGGCCGCAGGCCGCTTGTTCCGTTGTCGTCCTTTCTCTCCGGGCGGTTACGACCCGGCGCCCTGAGCATTCCAGAAGCCTTCCGGTTGACTAATATATCTGCTATCCGGTATTCAGTCGCTGATTGTAACTGCTCAGGTAGCCAGAAGTCAGAATTCAGGAGTCAGAATGAGGATGTCGGCGGCCTATTCGCGGGCTATTCTGAATTCTGACTCCTGAATTCTGGCTACCTGCGTAGTTACCGCTGATTACCGGCCTTGCTGGAGGTTAAATGCAGAAGAATCTTGTGCTTGCAATAGTTCTGTCCTCGCTGGTTTATATCGGCTGGTATTCCTTTATTGAGAAAAAAGTCCGGCCGCAAATAACCCAGACGCAACAGCGGGATGCCAAAACAGCGGGCGCAACAGCGTCTGCCGTAAATCAGACCCCTGCGGCCATGCCTGTAAGCGCCGACCTTAAAAAGGACATTGTTTCCCTTAAAGCGGGGAAAGCCGAATATACGTTCTACACCGGCGCCGCAGCCATGAAAAGCGCGGTTTACCAGGGCCCCGTAGCCCCGGTGGAACTCATCCCCGATCAGGAAACCGGTTTCTTCGCCTCCTCTCTGCCGGGAACTTTCAAATTAAAATCAAAAACTGCGAACTCGCTTGAGTTTGAGGCCAGTCCGCAGCCCGGTCTGCTTGTAACAAAAAGATTCACCTTCTCCGAAGACAACTCCCTTAATTCCCTGTCTGTAACCGCGGTCAACGCCTCCTATACCGCACAACTGTTGCCGGCCTGGGAACTCTCAATAGGCCCCGGCCTGGGCACGGTTAAAAGCGAGGAGAAAGAAAACCCCAAGCTCTGGAAAGCCGTTTACACCTACAAGGAAACGGGCCGCAAGCATCCCACGCTCACAGACCTCAAGGCGCTTAAGGACGAACCCGCCCGCGCCGACTGGGTCTGGGCAGGCGTAGAAAACCGCTATTTTCTGGCAGCCATTACCGGCGACGGACTCTCCGGGATAAGGCCCGCGCACAGAGAAGCCCTCGTAAGGGATAACAAAGCTCCCCTGCTGGCGCTACCCATGCCTCCCTCTGAGTTGAAGCCGGGAGAAAAACGCGCCTGGGAGACGCAGTTTTACATAGGCCCCAAGGACTACGGCAAGCTGAAAGCTATCGGCCACGGCCTGGACCGCTCGGTGGATTTTGGCTTTTTCTCGCCGCTGGCGAAACTCGCCAATTCCTCGCTGGTTTATTTTCAGAAGATCACCGGCAACTACGGCGCGGCCATCATAATCCTCAGCGTGATAATACAGATAATGCTGACCCCGCTCAGCTTCAAAAGTTACAAGGCCATGGCGGTGATGAAGAAGATACAGCCGGAGATGCAGTCCATACAGAAGCGCTACAAGGAAGATCCCAAGCGCATGAATGCCGAGGTCATGGACCTCTACAAGCGCCACGGAACCAACCCGCTGGGCGGCTGTCTTCCTATGCTGCTGCAGATACCGGTCTTCTTCTCGCTGTTCACCGCGCTACGCGAATCCTGGGCGCTGCACGGGGCGCCGTTCGTGTTCTGGATAAAGGATCTCTCCGCTAAAGACCCCTTCTATGTGATGCCTATAGTAATGGGCGGCATAATGTTCCTGCAACAGCAGCTGAGCCCGCAGGGCTCGGACCCCGCGCAGGCGGCCATGATGAAGTGGATGCCCGTCATCTTTACCTTCATGTTCCTGACTTTCCCATCGGGCCTGGTGCTTTACTGGCTGATCAACAGCATCTGGGGCTTCGCACAAACCATATACCTGCAGAAAAAAATGGCGTAAACCGGAAAATTTTTTAACTACACTAGGAGACATTCAAATGAGAGAAACTAAGACAGAAGCTAAAACAATACAGGATGCCGTTGAGACAGGCCTTGCGGAAATGGGCCTTCGACGCGACCAGGTGGAAGTAGTGGTGGTAAGCGAAGGAACAAAGGGATTCCTCGGCATAGGCGCGAAGAAAGCCTGCGTTATTTTAAGGGAAAAGCACTGGACCAGCGGACGCGGCAGCGATGAGTCGCGCGAGAATCGCGGCCCCAGACGCGACGGCAGGGGAGGAGGGCCCCGGCGCGACAGCCGGTCTTCAACCCCCTCAACCGCCCCCAGGCGTCCAGGCCGTTACGGCTACGAAGATGCCAGACTGCCCCTGCCGCAGGAAGAATTCCGCGGGGGGTGCGAAGCGCAATTCAGCGAAAACAGGCGCCCCGCGCGCGAACGCGCCGGCCGCCCCAGGGTTGAGCGCGCCTACAAAGAGGAATCTCTCGGCGCGGATTACCTAGCCATACAGCCGGCGCAGGATCCTGTGGAGCATGCCAGGACGGCGCTGCTCAAAATACTCTCGCTGATGGGCATGCAGGCGACAGTCACAGAAGCCCGCTTTGATCAGCCGGAAAACCTGCTGTTCATACGCTTCAACTGCGCTGATTCAGCCGTTTTTACCGAAGAAAACGGACGCGGTCTGCAGTCTCTGCAGTTCGTGCTCAACTCCATAGTCAGCCGCAAGCGCGAGCCGCACCTGGCCCTGCGCCTGGACACCGGCGGCTACTGGGACAGCAAGGAAAAAGAAATAGCCGCCCTCGTGGAGGAGGCTGTAACCGGCGTAAGGGCTACGAACAGGCCTAACCGCCTGGACCCTATGCCCGCCTCCATGCGCAAGATAGCGCACAACCTTATAAAGACCAAATACCCCGACATGGAAACCGCGTCGGAAGGCGAAGGCCGCTGGCGCAGGGTTGTAATCCACAAGTTGGAGAAACCCCAGGCCGTTGCTCAGCAGCCTGCCGCGCGGCCTGTTGAACAGCCCGTTGAGCAACCGGTCCAGCAACCCGCTGAAGCCGCCGCCCAACCGGTAGAGCAGGCAACCGAGCAGAAGTAATGAAGAGATTACAGTGATACCGCATATAAAAAAGATTGCCGCAATCGCTGTTGTATCGTAACTACTGGTAGACAGAATTCAGGAGCCAGAATTCAGAATGGTGGAGCCTTTTTCATCGCCGACGTTCTCATTCCCGACTTCTGACTCCTGAATTCTGACTACTGGCTACCTGAGCGGTTATGTTGTATCGTTGTAATCTTTCTTTAATCGTTGTAGTCTCTTGTGATGAAACTGCCGGAAACAAGCGACACCATAGCCGCACAGGCCACCCCGCCCGGCGTTGGCGCGCTGGCCGTAATACGCATTTCCGGTCCGGCGGCCTTCAGCGCGGTCTCCTCTTTTCTTTCCCCTGCCCCGCGCGGCATTAAACACGCCGCCGCCAGGCTCCTTGCCATAAAAGACGGCGGCGCCCTGGTGGACAGGGCTGTGGTTGTTTTTTATCGCGGCCCCGCCAGCTATACCGGAGATGACAGTGTGGAGATTTCCTGCCACGGCTCTCCTTATATAATCAGGACCATATTGAACCTAGCCGTAAAGAACGGAGTCAGGCCGGCGGAACCGGGAGAATTCACCCTGCGCGCTTTCCTCAACGGCAAGCTGGATTTGACCCAGGCCGAGGCCGTAGGGGAACTTATAGCCGCCGGTTCGGCCGGGGCCCACCGCGCGGCCATCACACAGGCCGAGGGCGGCCTTTCAGCGGAGGTGCGCGGTATCAGGACCACCCTGATAGAGCTACTTGCCGAAATAGAGGTCCGCCTGGACGACTCCTATGAGGAAATACCCGCGCTTGAGGCGAAAACATTTGCGCGCCTAGCGGTAACTGCCAGGAAAAAAACTCTTTCCCTGGCTGCGAGTTTTGAAGCAGGGAGGGGCATACGCGAAGGCGTAAAGGTGGTTATAGCCGGGGCGCCCAACTCCGGCAAATCCTCCCTGCTGAACGCTCTGCTTGGCTATGACCGGGCCATGGTCTCGCGCCGGGCAGGCACCACCCGCGATACCCTTGAGGCGCAATTGGACATAAACGGCTTTTCCGTTCTTTTTACCGACACCGCCGGTCTTAACGCGCACGCCCGCTCCCCGCTGGAGAGGGAAGGCATAGAACGCGCGCAAAAGGCCATAGCTGGAGCCGACGCCGTGGCGCTGGTGAAAGACTCCTCTATAAATGAAACCCCCGGCGACCGCCGGGCCGAAAAGGAAATAGCGCGCTTCGTCCCTAAAGGAACGAGACTTATACGCGTCCTGAACAAGTCGGACCTGCCGGCAAAAAATGGGCGCTCCTTCGCGGGTTGCCTGAAAGTATCGGCCAAAACCGGAGAAGGTCTGCCCAAACTGAAAACCGCGCTGGTGGCCGAGCAGAGAAAGGTTTTCCGCGACGGAGCGCAGGCTGTGGTTACTTCGGTTCGGCATTTCGCGGCGCTGTCCGCTACGGCCGAGGAGCTGGCCGGGCTTGAAACTCTCCTAAAGAAGAACCCGCCGCCGCTGGAGCTGGCCGCCGAACACCTGCGCGGCGCGCTGGAGGCCCTTGCCTCCCTGCTCGGTGAAACCACCCCGGAAGATGTGCTTGGGAGCATCTTTAAGAATTTCTGCGTAGGGAAGTAATTTGTAAGCTATAATTTATGGGACAAACGCCTAAAAAAAAGAACAATGCGGTACCATTACGCATCCGTCCCTTCGTGTCGCGCGAAAACCTCGCCCCAGGAGCCTGAGCAATTAGTCGGCGCATACCTTAATAATAATATTGCGCCGTATTCCCCGTCGGGATATCTTTACAATTGTTAATGCTTGGTAAAGTTTGGTATTCTTATGTTTATGCTCCATAATCTCAAAGACTACCTGACCATAAGCCAGGCTGCTGCTTTTCTTGGTGTCAGTCCCAATACCCTCCGCAACTGGGATCGTGCTGGTAAGTTGAGGGCAAAGAAACAACCCATTAATGGGTACAGGCTATATGAAAAAATAGAGCTGAATAAGTTTTTACGCCGCTTACAGAAAGACAGGTAACGACCGCGTAAATGAAAATTAATGACGTTTTTATTGGAGGCACTAGATGAATAAAATCACTTCCAAACAGGAAATTGATAAGGGAATTCCCAACGGGGCGCGCTTTTATAAATGCGCTTTGCAGCTTAATCCGTTTGAATATCTTTCGCGACACAAGAAAACAACGGAGTTTTCTGACGAGGCGGCATATAATAAGGCTATTATTGAGGCTTGTCTGGCGAATAAAATTGAGGTCATTGCCGTCACCGACCATTATCGCGTCCAATCATCGCAAAATCTGATGACTGCTGCCCGCGCTGCCGGCATACAGGTCATCCCCGGGTTTGAAGCTGTGACCAAAGACGGAGTGCATTTTATCTGTTTATTTGACCCATCAAAGGATATTGAGTCTTTGGGGCGTATTTTGGGTGCTTGCGGTATTTGCGATGACAAGGAAACATCTCCCTCGGGCGAGCATGATGCTGTTGAATTATTAAGAGAAGCTGTTAAATGGCCGGCAGTATGTATTGCGGCGCATATTGCTTCTGATGGCGGGTTGTTAAATAAATTATCCGGACAGACGCGCATTAATGCCTGGACCTCAGAAGATTTATTGGCTTGCGCCATACCAGGAGCGGTAAATGAAACCCCTGATAATTTAAGGTCCATACTCCTGAATAAAAACCCTGAACACTATAGGGAAAGGCCCATCGCGGTTGTTAACGCGAGCGATGTCACAACCCCTTCTGATTTAAGCAAACCGTCGGCTTCCTGCTGGTTAAAGATGTCCGCCATTTCTATTGAAGGAGTGCGGCAAGCTTTCCTGGATCCGGAATCCCGTGTCAGACTCGCCAGCGATCCGGTGCCGGAGGAACACTCTGAATTTGTTGATATGACCTGGCAGGGTGGTTTCCTTGATGGCGCGGCTATCCGGTTTAATGAAAATTTAAATGTATTAATCGGAGGCCGGGGCACAGGAAAATCTACGGTGATTGAGAGCATCCGTTATGTTTTGGGGTTGGAGCCCATCGGAGATGAGGCGACCAAGCTCCATGAAGCCATCGTCAGGAATGTTTTAAGAAGTGCGACCAAAATATCACTTCAAGTACGATCGCATCGTCCCGCAAGCCGCACTTATTTTATTGAACGCACTATCCCCAACCCTCCGATAGTAAAAGATGAAACCGGGCAAGTGCTCAATCTATTGCCTATCGAACTCATGTCTCAAGTAGAAGTTTATGGCCAGCATGAGATTTCCGAGCTTGCAAAAAGTCCGGAGAAGCTCACGCGGCTTCTGGGACGATTCGTAGAAGAGGATAATGACACACCGGGGCGCAAAAGCGAAATCAAACAGCACCTTGACCGCTCCCGCATGAAGGTTCTTGAGCTTCGCAAGGAGCTTCAGCAAATTGATGAGCGCTTAATGGCCCTGCCGGCCCTTGAGGAAACCCTGCGAAGCTTTCAGAAAGCAGGGGTAGAAACTAAATTAAAGGAACGTGATCAGCTGGTTCGCGAGGAACGCGTCCTTAAGTCCGCAGATGAACGCCTGCGCCCATTCGAAGAGATTCTTGCACAAATGAAGCGGGCGGTTCCTTTGGATATTGCGTTTGTTTCTGATAAGGCATTAGAGGGACTACCAGGGCAGAACACCCTTAAAGAAATTGGGCCGGTTCTAGATCTGTTCGGCGCTGGTTTTAAAGCCACCACGCAACAGCTTGAGAATAATCTGGCCCAGGCCAAAGTGGGCTTGACCACAATCCGGACGAAATGGGACCAACGAAAAGCTGCTGTTATTACAGCCTATGAATCCATCTTACGTGAACTCCAGCGAGCTAAAGTTGATGGGGCAGAATTTATTCGCTTGCGTAGCCAGATTGAAGAATTGCGGCCGATGAAGGATCGCCAGGTATTACTACAGCGCACGTTTAAAGAGCATGAACAGCAGCGACGCAATCTTCTCGTGGAGTGGGAGGATGTCAAGGCTGAAGAATTCCGTCGGTTGGAAAAAGCGGCTAAAAAAGTTACCCAAAAGCTCCTGGGCCGTGTGCGTGTTGATGTCGCTTCTGGCGGTAACCGCGAGCCGGTGTGTGCGCTGCTGAAAGAATGGGTTACTGGCCGTCTCGCTGAGTCTTTTGACGCTATTAAAAAACAGCAGGATTTTTCTCTTACGGCCTTTGCGGAGGCATGTCGCGGAGGGCGGGAGATTTTGTCGGCTAAATTCTCTATCCCTGCGTCGCAAGCGGATCGCATTACTCAGGCATCGCCTGAAGTAATAATGCAGATCGAAGAACTTGAGTTGCCGCCTACTACAGCTGTTAAACTCAACGTTGCTGCCGAAGGGCAGCCCGCCCAATGGCAGACACTAGAGGATTTGTCGAGTGGGCAAAAAGCTACAGCCGTTCTTCTTCTCCTCCTATTGGAATCCCAGGCCCCGCTGGTAGTGGACCAGCCTGAAGATGATCTTGATAACCGGTTTATCACCGATGGGGTTGTCCCTAAAATGCGGGAGGAGAAGCGGCGACGGCAATTCCTCTTTGCTACGCACAATGCAAATATCCCAGTCTTGGGAGATGCGGAATTAATTATTGGTTTGTCGGCCTGCGGCGAAAACGGGGAAGGCAAAGCCCGGATGCCGCGCGAACACATGGGATCTATGGATATCCAGCCTGTGAGGGAGCTTGTTGAAGAAGTGCTCGAAGGCGGCCGGGTCGCTTTTGAAGAACGCCGCCTGAAATATGGCTTTTAAGGATAAACTAAAATGACCAAAACAGAATTGTTTGATTTAATTAAAAACGGCGAGGATTCAATGGTTGAATTCAAGCGTGATGATGTGCAAAATCACGATCTGGCTAAAGCGCTGGTGGCCTTTCTGAATCTGCAGGGAGGAACTATTCTCCTGGGTGTTGATGATGATGGTTCTATTCGCGGCACAAATCGCGACCATTTGGAAGAGTGGGTCGCGGAACTTTCCAGAAAGAAGATAGAGCCGCCAATCATTCCAATTTTTGCATGGATAAAGGATGTTGAACCAGGCAAGCATATCCTTACAGTGCGCGTTCCTGTGGGGCCGGATAAACCTTATGCCCGTCTCCATGACGACCGCAAAACTTATTTCGTGCGGGTTGGCAAAACAAGCCGAGAGGCGAGCCGTGAAGAATTAGAGCGCCTGTTTCAATCA
Source organism: uncultured Elusimicrobiaceae bacterium (assembly GCA_964646805.1). Classification (GTDB taxonomy): domain Bacteria; phylum Elusimicrobiota; class Elusimicrobia; order Elusimicrobiales; family UBA9959; genus UBA9959. Next base: position 9,021 of record CAZYFL010000012.1, read on the forward strand.
TCCGGCCGGATTCAATATGGGCTTAAGCCTGTTCCGGGGACATCCCTGGCCGACCTCGATGTCCGGCGAATTAAAGACTATTTTACCCGCCTTTTAAAAGCTCCGTGCCCGGCCGATGCGGACACTATAGTTTGGGGCCGCGATTTAAACAACATGGAGCTCATGACGGCCACCGACGATGTGTTTATTGCCACAGTTGACGGCGTTCTTCTTTTTGGCGCCAACCCTAAACGGTTTCTCCCACAGTCCGGAATTCGCGCCATTGCTTATCCCGGAGAAAAACCGGATTATGCCGCGCAGGCGGATGAGGAATTGCGCGGCCCCATGACCCCGTTATGCGCCGCTGATGGAAGGATTCTTGAGGCTGGTCTTGTTGAACAAGCCTTGGATTTTGTTCGCCGGAATACCCGCACGACGGCAAATATTGAAGGTGGCCGCATGGTGGATAAGCCGGATTATCCGGGAGAAGTCCTTAGGGAGATTATTGTTAACGCCCTGGTACACCGGGATTACAGTATATTCGGAACAGATATTGCGTTAACTATTTTTTCAAACCGTCTTGAAATTCAAAGCCCCGGCCGGCTTCCCAATACAGCTACGGTAGAGGCGCTTAAATTCGGTTTCCGCTACGCCCGCAACCAAACCGTTGTGAATTTGATGCGCGATTACGGTTATGTGGAGTTCCGCGGTATGGGTATTCGCGATAAAGTAATTCCGGGAATGCTTAAACATAACGGCACAGAGCCGGAATTTATTGTGAATGACCATAGCTTTACCGTCCGGCTTTGGAAATAGTCCGCAACTTTACGAGGCCAACCATAAATGAAAACAAAATCTTTAAATCAAAACCTACACAAAGCAAGTCAAGCTAAGAAAGACGAATTTTATACCCAGCTTACCGATATTGAGAAAGAGCTAAAACACTACAAGAGCCAATTTCGCGGCAAGGTGGTTTATTGTAATTGCGATGATCCGTTCGAGAGCCACTTCTTTAAATATTTCGCTATTAATTTCAACGCACTAAAGCTAAAGAAACTTATCACCACAAGCTATATTAAATCGCCGATTGTCGGCGACCAGTTACCGCTGTTTGAAGTAGAAGGTCTAAAGCCGGCGGGCAAAGAGCCGTTTAAGATTGAAATCACAAAAGTGCCAGATATGGATGATGATGGCGCGATAAATCTTACCGATGTAGAGTATTTATTAAAGCACAACAAAAACACCGCAACCCCTCTGCGTGGCAACGGCGATTTTCGCAGCGATGAATGTATTGAGCTACTTAAAGAAGCGGATATTATAGTAACCAACCCGCCGTTTTCACTGTTTCGCGAGTATGTCGCACAACTAATTGGATACAATAAAAAATTTATAATTATAGGCCATCAGAATGAGGGTGGTCGAACCATTTCAAAAAATTGTCAGTTGCTATGCAAAGACTGTAACCGGAGAAAATCAGGGAAATAAAAACCAACGCCACCTTAACCCCGCCCGGCCGGGCCTGCGCCAGCGGGCAGACGGCGACCTGAAGTTAAACACCAGGCTAAACCCTAAAACCGCCTTTTTCGACGGAAAACCGAAATTTCTTCAACCGCTGATGCCCCTAGTAGCATGTTTCCGAAGTGCCCGCGTGTGTTTGTATGGTCATGTCAATTTTCCGGGTGTAAATTCAGTAGCATGGGCGTAATTTAACTTAGCAGTCTGCTGAAAAAACCCCTGTTCGCTCTTTGAAAACGTGCCTCGGTCAAATTGCTAAAATCTCTATGGCGCTGATATCTATATACTGGAATCCGCTTACCAAAGCGTTTGAACCGATGCGGCGCTTCGGATGCGGCGAATGCGTTTTTTTGGTCTTTTCAGCGAGAATGACGTCAAACCGCTGTGCGCCGCCTGTTTCGGGAAATAGTGGAGAATTGCCGATTGCGGAAATTGGTTGCGAACTACTTCCTTATTCCATAGGGAACAAGACTCTATATGCTTAAAAATTTTTTTCCGATAAGGATTATATTAAAACCTTCTGAAACTTTCACAGGGATCGCTGCGGGCAAGACCGGTTGGGGTTGGCCGCTGGGGCTTTACGCCTTTTCAATAATCGGCTCCGCTTTCCTGCTTTCCGTCCTGCCGCCGCAGTTTATAACCGAATCCCTGGAAGGCGCAACTCTGCCGCAGGGGCGCGGTTTCTGGTTTTATCTCGGCATCTCCCTGCCCGGAGGGTTGCTGTTCTCTCTTTTCATCTGCGCTCTGCTTTCGGCTTTAACGACCTTCCTGCGGACCGGCAGACTTTCGCTGCGGCTGTCGCTCGCGGCGCTGGGGACCGGAGTTTACGGGATACTGGCGGTAGCTACGCATGGTTCGGCCGGACTGCGCCCGGCGGGCATTGTGGCGGCCCTGGCGGCAGCGGGTTTCGCCTTCTGGGCGGCCTTTCGCGATAGGAAACGCTACTCCGCCGTGCTTAAGGCCATGCTGGCGCTGTCCGCCATAAGCATAACGGGGGACCTGGCTGGAGGCACGGCAGCCCTGGCCGGATCTGTCAGAGGTTATACCGTTTCGGAATATTTTTTCTCGCTGCTCTCGCTGATCTGGCTGGCTAAAGCTGCGGGAACCGTTTACGCCGCCGCCAGGCCAAGGGCCGCCGCGGCGGCGGCGCTGGCTATCCTGGGCTCGGCGGCTTTTCTTTTCCTGCTCTTCAACCTGCGGCTGCTGCCGCCGGAACTTTTTCAGGTTTTACTGCTTGTCGCTTAAACTATGACGGCTTTTAATTACCCGGACTCTTTCGACGTGATAGTAATCGGCGCGGGCCACGCCGGCTGCGAGGCGGCGCTGGCGGCCGCCCGGATGGGGGCAAAAACCCTGTTGCTCACCCAGGACCTGGATGCCATAGCGCTGATGTCGTGTAATCCCTCAATAGGGGGAGTGGGAAAGGGGCAGCTGGTGCGCGAGATAGACGCTCTCGGCGGAGAAATGGCCAAAACAACGGATTTTTCCATGCTGAGCTGCCACATGCTGAACACTTCCAAAGGAGCGGCGGTGCGCTCGCCGCGCGCGCAGTGCGACAAGAAAATGTACCAGTCCGCTATGAAGCGCGCGCTGGAACGGCAGCCGAATCTGCGCGTGGTGCAGGATGAGGCGGCGAAAATCCTCACAGAAAAGGGTAGGGCGGCAGGAGTCCTGACCACCCGCAATACCCGCTACAGTTCAAAAACGGTAATACTGACCGCCGGCACTTTTCTGCGCGGCGTCATACACATAGGGCTGGACTCTTTTCCGGGCGGCAGGTACAACCACCCGCCATCGGACCTGATTTCAGAAAACCTGGCCGCTCTCGGCTTCAAGTTGGGCCGCCTCAAAACGGGCACGCCGATGCGCCTGAACGGCAGGGGCATAGACTTCTCAAAGTGCGAAAGGCAGGAGCCGGATTCGCCGCCGGCCCCTTTCTCTCATTTCACCGAAAAAATACAAAATCCCCAGCTGCCCTGCTGGATAACCCGCACAGGGGCCGCCACCGCGGAAATAATAAAAACCGGGCTGCACCGCTCCCCGCTCTACAGCGGCAAGATAAAATCCACAGGCCCGCGCTACTGTCCGTCCATTGAGGATAAGGTGGTAAGGTTCCCTCACCACGCGGCCCACCACCTCTTCCTTGAGCCGGAGGGCTTCAATACCTCTGAATACTATGTAAACGGTTTGTCCACCAGCCTGCCCGAAGATGTCCAGGCTGGAATAGTCAGGTCCGTACCGGGCCTTGAGAAGGCTGAGATAATGCGCGCCGGCTACGCGATAGAGTATGATTATTCAGATCCCCGCCAGCTTGACTACACACTGGAAACGCGCTTGCTGCCGGGGTTTTACATGGCCGGGCAGGTGAACGGCACCACCGGTTACGAAGAGGCCGCCGGCCAGGGGTTGGTTGCCGGTATAAATGCCGCGCTGAAAGTTTCCGGCCGGGAGCCGTTGATACTGCGGCGGGACGAGGGGTATATCGGCGTGATGATAGACGACCTGATTTCCAAAGGGGTGGACGAGCCGTATCGCATTTTCACCTCCCGCGCCGAATACCGGCTGCTGCTCAGGCAGGACAATGCGGATTTGCGGTTGGCGCCGCGTGGTTTCGCGCTGGGCCTGCTTGATCCGGCGCTTGAAGAAAATTTTGAAGCCTACCGCGCGACGGCGGAAACCCTGGCGTCAGGAGGGAAACCGGGACATATTTCGCCCGGCCCCTGGACAATGGAAAAGGCGCGCGCAACGGCCGCGATAGAAAAGAGTTACGCGATGTACGTTCAGCGCAACCGCAAAGAAACCGAAAAAATGAAAAAATTCGAGCATCTGCGGATACCGGAAAATTTCAACTACGCTTCGGCGAAAGCCCTGTCGAATGAGGCCAGATATAAACTTGAAAAAAACCGCCCGCTCACGCTGGCGCAGGCGGGCAGGATACCCGGCGTTACCCCCGCCGACGTGCAGTTGCTGTGGATACTGCTTGAAAAACGCGGCAAAATGGCGGGATGCCGTGACTGATGCCGTAAAAGCCTCTCTCTCGGCTTGGGGGCTGCAACTTACGCAGGAAAGCCTGCGCAAGTTGCAGCTCTTCGCGGCGGGCCTTAAGGAAAAGAACGCGCTGCTGAATCTGGTGTCAAAAACCGACGAGCCGCAACTTTGGGAACGGCATATACTGGACTCGCTGGCGGGGGCACCGTTGCTGCGCCGGCTGCTCAAACCGGGCGCGATTATCGCCGACGCCGGCTCCCGAGCCGGCGTCCCCGGCCTGGCCCGCTCGACCGCGCTTGAGGAATTCAGGTTTAACCTGCTGGATTCCAGCGGAAAACGCTGCTCCTTCCTTAACTGGTCCGCAACCGCCATGAACCTGGAAAACGTCTCGGTTTTTCACCGTCGGCTCGGGGAAGGCGGCGTTGCGGCGGCAACCGGATATGACGCCGTTATAGAACGAGCCATGGGACAACTTGAAAACATATTGCCTCAATGCTTAAATATACTAGCCGAAGGCGGGATCTTCCTAGCCTGGCAGAGCGCTGCCCAGACGCGGGAGCGCCCTGCAGTAAACGCGGCCCTGCGGAAGGCCGGGGGGGAACTTTCAGAAACTTTCCCCTATAGACTGCCGGGTGAAACGGAAGCCCGGTATATACTTGTTTTTAGGAAGAGATTACAGCGATAAAGACTAAGGACTTATGCACATACTTAATTATTATTTCACGCCGTTCGCCGTCATACTTATACTCTTCGCCATCTTCTTCTCCGAGCCGGAGCGCGGGATAACCTACGCCTCCTTCGCCCTGCTGGCCGCCGCCTTCGCCGCCAACTACTGGCTGGGCAGGAATGTGTATCGCTTCATGCGCTGGAGCCGTCATATACGCGCTGTCACCGTCTGGCTCAACCTGGCCGTAAGCGCCGCTCTGTTCTACCTGTTAGTGGCCAACTGGGCGCCCATGTGGCTGCTCTTTCTCACCGCGCCCGCCGCCAGCGCCATGTATATGAAGAAATGGCAGGTTTTTTTGACGGCTCTGGCCGCAGCGGGTTCAATGATAGTTCTTTACTACCTGTTAACCCATGGGGAGATGGGGCCCCAACTCTGGGGCATGGTTCTGACCCAGGCCGTCTTCATAATCTTTTTCTCCATGTTCACAACCGCCATGGCCGAGATGATAGTGAAAGTGAGGGACTCAATGCGGTAAAACCTCAAGTAAC
>CAZYFL010000012.1:14817-17957 GCA_964646805.1 uncultured Elusimicrobiaceae bacterium
ACTTTCTTTTAATGGACATACTTCACAAACTGCGTATACTTTTCTGGGGTCTTGTCATAGGCCTCTGGGGACTTTTCATGTACCAGTACATGAGCGAAGACATGTCTTCCCTGAAGCGCTTTCAACCAGGAAAGAACCCGTTCTCCGGAAAGGCCGATCCGCGGCTGACCCTGAATAAATATCCAATCCCCGCCCCTTTTGTCCCTGCGCAGCAACAGGGCGACGCTCAGCAACGCCCAACCGTACCCGTTCAACCGCAGAGTTCCCTGAGCCTGATAAGAACAGGGAGGGCTATAAAGGGCATCGCCGGCACACCCCTGATTCACGGACATCCGGCCGGTGAAAAGACCCCCATAATAAAGGACGGGGAGCAGGAAGACTACCCTGAGGCCCCGGCCGGTTTTGCCATGAAGGTCACGCGGCACTTCGTGGTTTACGAGGAAGGCGCGGAAGTTTCAGAGAAACTTTACGAAACGCTGGAGTCCCTGCACGGCAGCATCATGCTTGATTTGGTGGCTTTCTCGCCGTGGACGCGCGAAAAAAAGGTCTATATCTATTATTCGCGGACCGGCGAAACTTACCGCCGCCTCACAGGCCGCCCAGGGTGGTCCGGCGGCGCGGCTTCGCTGGGCGAGCGCAAGATCTACCTCTACAAAAGCGACGAGGCCTTCGGCATACTTGCGCATGAGCTGACTCATATTTATTTTGACAGTTTCTTCCCGGCCTCAAACCCGAGTCCGCTGTGGCTAAGCGAGGGCATAGCCACCTATGTACAGTCGGAGCGCGGATTCTCCACTCCGAACTGGCTGGAGCAGAACCTGAAGCTGCTGGAAGGCGGCAGCGGCTTCAAGCTGGGAGATTTAGTGCGCATAGAAAACATGCATGGCGCGGACGAGGACAACGTGCGCCTCTGGTACGCACAGTCCTACAGCGTGGTGCGCTTCCTGATGAAGTTAAAAATCGGAGACGCCTTCTATGTTTTCTGCAAAAAACTGCGCGAGGGCAACCCCGCCCACCGGGCGCTGTATCAAGCTTACGGCATGCCTTACAACAAACTCACTTCCCTTGAATACGCCTGGCGCTACGACCTGAAGACCGGCAAGATCTCCGGGATAAACAGGTAGTGCGTATTCTTTGTTATTCTTTGTAACTACTGAGGTAGACAGAATTCAGGAGCCAGAATTCAGAATGGTGGAACCTTTTTCATCGCCGACGTTCTCATTCCCGACTTCTGACTCCTGAATTCTGACTACTGACTACCTGAGCAGTTACTATTCTTTAAGTACATGGAGCTTGACCGAAATCAACCATATTCCATTCTCTTCATCTTCCACTGCCGATAAAAAATACAGTTAAAATAAGCGCTTTTCACTCCGGGTATTGACAAAGGGGGGGCCATCCTGTATACTTTCATTCCAGTGGGGAGAAGTGGTGAATAATGTTTTTTTGTGGTTAATAATGTTGTAAACCCTGCAAGCGCAAAGAGAAGATTTAATCAAAGTCATGAGTTCATTTTACGGGGAATATTCATACATGATGGACGCAAAAGGCCGCGTCTTTATCCCGTCGCGTTTTCGCGACGAACTCCACAAGGAAGACAAAAACTATTTCATGCTCAGCATCGGCCTGGACCACTGCCTCTACATTTTCCTGCCGTCCAAATGGGAAGAACTGATAGGCAATAACATGGAAATCTTTAAGTCCGAAAACAAAGAGGAGGAGCGCGCCTTCAAGCGCTTCTTCTTCGGCAACGCCGCAGACGCGCAGTTGGACGAACAGGGCAGGATCTTAGTGCCGCAGAATCAGAAAGCGTACGCTTCTCTCAGGAAGGACGTCCTGATACGCGGCGTGGGAAACAAAGCGGAAATATGGGATGCACAGGCCTGGTCCAAGTACAAAAAAGACGTAATGGAGCCCTCGTTTAAAAAATTCGGCAAACTCCTGGACCTATGATCGATTACACGCACATAGCGGTGCTGGCGGAAGAAGTGGTAAACCTGTTGATAACCGAGAAGAAAGGGACTTATGTGGACGCCACGCTCGGCATGGGCGGGCATACCGCGCGCCTGGCCAACGCCCTGCCGCCCGAAGCCGGCGTACTCGGCATAGACTGGGATCCGGAAATGGTCGGCGTGGCCGCCAGAAACCTGGAGTCCTTTGGAAGCCGGGTTAAAATAGTCCAGGGCAATTTCGCCAATATTGACGAGATCCTGGCCCGCGAAGGCATACGTTCGCTTTCGGGGGCGCTGTTTGACCTCGGCATTTCCTCGCTGCACTTTGACAAGCCGTCCCGCGGCTTCAGCCTGAAGCATGACGGGCCGCTGGACATGCGCATAAACCCGGACAATCCTCTTACGGCCTACACCATCATCAACCAGTGGCCGTACGAACAGATTGAGCACCTTGTACGCATCTGCGGCGAGCGGCATTCCAGACGCATCACCCGCGCGGTGCTGGAATCCCGCCGCGCCAGGCCGCTGGAAACCACCGCTGAACTAAGCGCTCTTATAGAGCGCGTAGCCCCTGCCAGGGGAGAGAAGATCCACCCGGCCACCAGAACCTTCCTGGCGCTACGGGCGGCGGTCAACTACGAATTTGACAATCTCACGCGCGGCATACAGAAAATCATGCCGCTGCTCAAGCCGGGGGCGCGGATGGGGATAATAACCTTCCACTCCCTGGAGGACCGCATAGTTAAAGAAACGTTCCGCCTGATGGCCGATATGGGCGGCTGGAAGCTGGTGACAAGGAAACCGGTGAAGCCCTCGGAGGAGGAAGTCGCCTCCAACAAGAGGGCGCGCAGCGCGAAGTTAAGAGTAATAGAAAAACTGTAAGCCCCGCATTTTTTCCGGGAACCGGCCAAAATTGCTGGGTAAACACAAGGGGGCATTATGTATCCTGAAAACATGCTTAAGGTTGGCGCGAAGCTCAATAAACTCATTCACGGCAGGACGGTCGGGACGAAGTTCAACGGGCTTAAAGCTTCCATGTCTCCCGCCAAGATCTTCTATTTATGGGAGAAGCGCGGCATAAAACGGATAGAACTTTTCAGCATGGAATAAAGACCCTGTAATCTCTTCTAAGGACGGTAACTACTCAGGTAGACAGAATTCAGAATTCAGGAGTCAGAATGAAGATGC
>CAZYFL010000013.1:0-1947 GCA_964646805.1 uncultured Elusimicrobiaceae bacterium
CGCCATCCTCATTCTGACTCCTGAATTCTGACTTCTGGCTACCTGAGTAGTTACGAACTTTTAATGATATCAACCGTTTTAAGAGCGGGTCATCCATATCTTTCCGGGTTAACGGAGGGAAACCCGCGAAGGGAGTTGTGCTCAGTGAAACCTGGAAATTATTGCCGTTGGCCGACCTCTGAAATTTCAGGTCCTTTGATTTTGCCAAAAGTTCGAATATGTCGCCCAATGAACTGTTCCTTAAAAAAAGAGTAACCGTTACGCGTTTTGCCAGAGTCTCGTCAATCGAGAACGAGGCGTCCGTCTCACTGGACAGTTGCCACAGCAGTTTATCCAGCGCGGTGTTCTGCAGTCTAAGGGTAATCCGCTTTTCCATGACCGTAAGGCTGTCGTTAGCGGGGCCGGTTTTTATGTCTATCATGCGCTGCTTTCCGATTTTTGTGGGCGCGATTAGGCTGACTGGCTGGCTCTCCCAAAGAGTTTTGGCGGTTTCCGCTTTTTGCAAAGCGTTTTTCACTTTTTCCATATCCCCGGTTTCCTTATAAAGTCCGGCAAGCATCAGCCAGGCGGCTTCCCAAACGGGGTCTATCTCCACCTGTCTTTCCATGCACTCGATGGCTTCCGGGATGCGGTTCAATTTCTGGAGGGCGTTAGCCTCCTGAAAATGAACATTCAGATAATCAGGAGCCAGGGTTCTCACTTTCCGATATTGTTCCACCGCGCGTTCCGCATCGCCCCTGTGGTTCAGGACATTTCCCTTGAAATACTGGCTCATGATATACGAAGGAGAATAGGTCGCCACCCTGTCATACTCCGAAAAGGCTTTATCCCATTCCCCCTGCTTGGACCAGAATATAGCGGCATTATGGTGCGTGTCAGATCTGAAGATCAACGCGGCGGCCCGGGCGGAAAGAACCGCTGCGACAGCTATCAGTATTAAAAATACATGGCGTAGCCGGCCGAAGGACAACGGCAGGGCAAAAACAGTTTCGGGTGCGCCGGGCTGGTGCGCGCAATACACGCCAAGCAGACCCGCCGTGAAATAGATCAACCAGCCCGGACACGGGAAACGGAGCGAGATGGTAACCAGTGACGCAAGTACGCACGCCGCCGTGGAAATGTAAAGGCTTAATCCATAGAGGGAGGCTTTATCCTGGCTTTGAGGCGACAATTTCCTCGCGCTTCTGTACAAAAGCAGACCGAATATCCACAGCCATAAAACTGCGCCCGGTATCCCACCGTCCGACCATTGTTCCAGAAGTTCGTTCTCAGGATGGTCCGTCTCAGTGTTATGCCTGTGCTCTATGAGCATAACGCGGCCGGGCCGGAAAGACGGATAGCGCACCCAGAACGAGCCCGGTCCGGATCCGGCCCAGGGCTGTGTCTTGATAAGAGATATCGTGCCTTTCCATGTTTCCGTGATGAAATCCGACCTCAATTTGTGCCCGTCGGCAAAATTGACGGATGCCAAAAGACAGACAATGATGCAGGCGCTGTTAAGCCATATCGCCATACGGCGGCGCGCGGGGCCAAGCGACCGCACCGCTAACAGCATGAAAGACGCGCAGGCCGCCGCAAAAAATATCTTTTCGGTCATGACGCCGGTATAAGAGATAACAAACGCCCCCAGGACGGAAAATGTCGCCACGGTAAACCGGAGCCACGGGGGATTATCCTCATCGCACGCCACCGCTGAAGCCAGGGGTCCGCAGAGCAGCAGGTAGCCGGCAAAAAATCCAGGATTGGCCAATGTCGAGAACACTCGCGCGCCGAAAGCCCCTTTCCATAGGAACGGGTCCAGCCCGGAGAACTGGATGAGCCCATAGAGGACTGCGACTATCCAGCCGCTGAGAATGACCATGACGGCGCGACGGAGATCCCGGCCCGAAAAACTGATAAGTACGAGTATGAAGGTGGACAGGAATATTTCCTGCATCATGAACCCCG
>CAZYFL010000013.1:1957-17897 GCA_964646805.1 uncultured Elusimicrobiaceae bacterium
ACTGGGAGAACACGAAACGCACCGCATTCCAGGCCAGGAGGAGGAATGCCGGTAGTATGAAGGGCAGGACCGGCTCCGGCCCCTCGATGCGCCCCTCGCTTATGCTTCCCATCAGCCAGGCGGCCAAGGCTATTATCAGACTCAACTGTATAATTGTGAGTTTGATCATGGCCGAATCATACGTTCTGAGGTAAAACGCCAGCGGCAACGCGACGGCGATGAACAACAGCGCCCCGCGCACTAATGAACGCCAGAAAACCGGTCCGGTGAACATGGCCCCTGGCTGCGGCAGGCCCCTGCCGGGACTGACCGGCTCTAAAATTGCTCTGTCTTTATTGGCATCCATGTCTGCTCTCCTTTTATCGTATTTTAACGCCAACCGAACATATGGAAGAGGCGCTGTCGCTGCACAATTGGCTTGGAATACCGGGGCCCCAAAAAGAACCCGAAACGGTTATCAGGAATATCGCAAAACCGAACGCGAAAGTAAACACGGGAGCTTCAGCGGACCATACGCTCAAATTATTATCTTCATCCGCAACCGGCCTTCCGGCAGGTCCTCCGCTTAACGCGGATCTAAGGTTGGTCTTAATGTCCGCCGGGGCCGCGGCGGCAGGAATTGACCTGAGCCCGTTCAGCATTTGTTTCCAGGCTTTCAGTTCCGTTGCGCATTTCGGGCAGGAAGCTATATGGGACTCGACCCAACGGGCCTGGAACGCCGCAAGCCGCCCGTCCAGATATAGGTCAAAAAGATTCTCAACCAGCGCGCATATCATATATGTTCCCCTTCCGCCTGCTTCAGGATGTCGCGCAATATGTGTCTTGCCCGGAAAAGCCGCCCCGACACGCTACCGACAGGCCAGCCAAGCGCTTCAGCCGCCTGCTCATAGTTGTAGCCCTCAATATCCACCAGCACCACGCAGGCGCGCATATCCGGCGACAATGTGCCGAGCGCTTCCGATATCCTGTCCCGAAGCTCATTGTTTTCCATTATTTTTTCCGGCGATTCATTTGGGTCGGTTTTGTATTCCGCCGCGCTGCCGTCATCGCCGTAAGCCGGCTCAAGGGAGACTTCCCGGCGTCTTTCATTGGCTCTGCGGCTGTTAAGGTACACCCTGAAGAGAACCCTGTGCAGCCATCCTCCAAGATCAAAAGCCGCGTCGTAAAGTTCAGCTTTTTTCATAATCCGCAAAAATGTCTCTTGGACAAGGTCACATGCATCCGCCTGATTCCCGGTCAAACGAAAAGCGGTCACATACGCTTTTTCGCTGTGGTCCTCTATGAGTCTGTCAATTACCGCTGTTGACTCCTTGTTGTTCGTCATTGGCTCCTACCCATACTACACCGGATCAAGCTCAAAAAATACAAAATTTACACAAACCAGGAACTGCGGCTGGTTTTAATCTTTGCGCGACGACGTCACTCCGGGACATTGCGGGCAAGACGATGAAGTTCCTCGTTTGTAAGGGCTTGCGCTTTTTTCTTTACAACGTGGGAGAAATACTCTTTCTCCGTCTTGGTCAGAATTTCAAGATCGATCTTGGCCTCTGGATGCCGGAATAGACCAAGACAGCTCAGTGATGAATGAGGCGGGATTTGGCTACAGCGTCGAAACAAACATGACTCCCGGAATACCGGAGCCTGGGGAGGTTTGCCTTACGCCTTTTATCTGGAGCAGCATATCGGCGCAGTTGGAATGTTTTGAGCCGATTACCAGCGGCATTTGCTGGTGGTTTAAAACAATAATACGCCTTGTTGAATCCCCTTTGTAATATGTTTCCTCTTTTGACCGGTTCTGTACGCACCAGATAACATGTTTCTCAAGGAACTTGTCCGGTTCTTTTGTTACCTGTTCAAAATTTAAAGCCAAATCTTTAGCTTCTGAAATCATCGGTTTGAGCGGGGCCATTCTTTTATTATGCCCCATGATGATGGTTGTCAGTCCCAGGCTGATAAAGACTATTGAAAATCCAACCCCTGCGGTTTTAAGCCACCGGTAAACAAGCTCTTTATGTTTCACTTGCAACATATCCCATGACTTTACATTAGTATGGCGTCTGCGCGGCGCAAAAAGAGAGAGCCTGCGAATCCCGTTTATAAGGGCCGCAGGCTCAAACATATTCTAGCAGAAATATTGCGGCTGTCAAGGCCCAGATTATGTGGGCGGGCCTGTTTGCTTCGGTGTATTTCACTATCCGGTTCATCATGCGCACGGCTTCGGCGGGGTATTTACCTGTAGCAGTTTCGGCGGAGAGCATCACATAATCGGCGCCGTCCAGCACGGCGTTGGCTACGTCGGAGACTTCCGCGCGGGTGGGGATGGAGTTGGCGGTCATGGTCTCAAGCATCTGGGTGGCGGTGATAACGGGTTTTTTCAGGTGGTTGCATATCTTTATTATGCGTTTCTGCAGCAGCGGCACTTCCCAGAGCGGGAACATCACGCCCAAGTCCCCGCGCGCCACCATTATGCCGTCGGCGGCGTCCGCTATCTCAGTCAGGTTCTTTACCGCCTCGCGGGCCTCTATCTTCGCGATTATTTTGCAGCAGGGCAGGCGGGGCTTTACCAGCCGGGCTACGGCCAGCACTTCGGCCTTTGACCTTACAAAAGACTGGGTGATGAAGTCCAGCTTATGCGCCACGCCGAATTTTATGTCTTCCCTGTCTTCGGCGGAGAGCAGAGGAAAGTCCAGACGGGCCAGGGGAATGTTTACTCCCTTGCGCTCTTTTAATAACCCCCCCGCCGCCACCTCGCAGGAGAGGGAATCGCATCCGACGGCTTTCACCTCAAGGGCTATGTTCCCGTCGTCTATATATATAAAATGGCCTTTCTTTATCACCTTGAGCGAGCCGCGGTACTCAAAGGGGATTTCGTCAGGGCGGCGCGCTGTGTCAGTCTGAACAAGAGTTACGCGCTGTCTTTTTGCCAGGTCTATCGGGTTTTTGAGGCGGCCGATGCGTATACGGTTCCCCTTGAGGTCCTGCAGTATGAGTATATGCCTGCGCATTTTGCGGTTGAGTTCACGCACAAGGTTAACCCTGTCGGCGTGCTCTTCTTTTGTTCCGTGTGAAAAATTCAGGCGCACGGCATCCAGGCCGGCGGCGTAAAACTTGCGCAGCATTGCGGGGTTGGAGCTTGCGGGGCCTAGTGTGGCCAGTATTCTGGTTTTGATCATGCAGGATTATTTTATGCAATAATGGAAAAAGCCATCTTTAATCGGAGCTCTAAGCTCCAAAAAACGGCTTTTTCCTGCCTGAAAGTTATTAGGCGGCTTTGCAGCGGCGGCGCTTTGAGATCAGGTATTCTCCGTTGCGCTTGCGCATGCGGGCTACCAGCTGGTGGGCGCCCGGCTGAAAATTGCTCCAGTCAAACCACCAGTAGCCGACGGCGTGCCTGCAGGGCTGCCAGGGCTGGTCGTTGACGGAAATGTCTACCCCTGTGCAGTCGCTTGAGCCTATGCGCACCGAATACTGCCTGGCGGTGATATTTTCCAGGTTCTTCGGGTGGTCCACTATGACGTACTCGTTCGCGCCGGCGGGTTTTGTTCTGGCGACGGTGTTGATTTTGACGTTCTTTTTCACGTTTAACTTAAGCATTTTACTTTCCTCCGCTTGTGCGGCAGCCGGACATTCTCCGGGCCTGCCTATTCTGGCTATGCGCTCGCCGAGATAGGCGAGCGATTTGTCCAGTGGGTGTTTCATATGCAATCTTAAAACGCGCCTGTTCTTTGAATCCAGGGCTTCAAAATCACCCAGGGCCTGCGCCATTTCAAGCTGCCGGAACGTATATTTTTCCCCCGGGATCACTATATCTTCTTTTGTCTGGTTAGTCAATATGATAAAGAGGGCGTTGTCCGGCCCGCCCTTGTGGAGTTGACCCGAAGAGTGCAGGTAGCGCGGCCCGTAGGCCAGTGTGCAGGCCGACGAGGTGCAGCGGGTGAGGCTTTCGCGCAGCTTAACAAGCTCCGCTTCCACCCTGGGATTGTTGGGCAGGTAGGCCAGTAAACCTATGTATTCCTTCTTCCCTGGCGAGGAGAAGACCGGCCAGAACACGTCGTCGCAGGTTGCGATGTCTTTTCCCCCTCCCTTCAGCGCGCGTGAGGCGTAAACAGCCGCGCGCCCGGTGGAGAAATCGGGCCTGGGCGCGGACTTCCTCCCATTTTTTTTATATTGGGCCAGTTTCTGCATTGTGAGGAGCTTGGCTCCCTGCACGTCGGGTTGGTCAAATGGGTTTATCTCCATTAAGGCCCCGGCCGCGGCTGTAGCAACCTCCCAGCGGAAGAATTCGGCGCCCAGGTCGTACGGGTCCTTTATCGTTATGGTATAGACCGGGTGCCCGGCTTTTTTTATAGCGGTCAGGCGGGCCTCGTCGCAGGGGCTTGCGAAGCCTTCCATTTTTGTGTGGACGAAAAAACGGTCCGCCTGGTACTTGTCCGGATCCATAAGAGGCTCAAGGCAGACAGGGATTATCCCCTTGCCTTCTTTGCCGGTGCTTTCCGCCACAAGCTGCTCAACCCAGAGGCCGAAGTATTTTAATTTATCCGGCATTACCAGCGTGAGCTTGTCGCGGCCCCGCATGGCCAGGGAGCCCAGGAGGGCGCCGAGCAGCGCTCCGGGATTTTTAGTTATTTCAGGGTTCTTGCACAGGCCGGCCATGTTTATGCCGCGTTCAATCAGTTTTTTTATGTCCGCGCCGCAAAGGGCCGCCGGCGCCATACCGAAACAGGACAGCGCGGAGAAGCGCCCTCCGACGTCCGAAGGGTTTATGAATACCCGGCGGAACTTTTTTTCTTTGGCCAGTTTCTCCAGGCCGGTGCCGGAGTCGGTTATGGCCATGAAGTTTCTGCCCGGGTCCTTGATGCCGGATTTTTTTACCAGACTCCAGAAATACCTGAAAAGGCTCGCCGGCTCTATGGTGCCGCCGGATTTGCTGGCGAAGATAAACAGCGTACGCTTAAGGTCCAGCTGCCCGCGCACGGAGGCTATCCAGGCGGGGTCGGTGGTATCCAGCACGAATAGGCGCGGGCCAAAAGCGGCTGGCCAGATGTTGCATAATTTCTTTGTCGCAACGCCAGGGTTCTGGAATACGCTGCGTATCACTTCGGGTGCCAGGCTTGAGCCGCCCATGCCGAGCAGCACGGCGTGGGTGAAGCCGGCTGCGCGTATTTCCCCGGCGAAATCTTCAATTTCCCGTACCCTGGACAACATCTTGAAGGGAATCTCCAGCCAGCCGAGCGCGCCGGAAATCTGTTTCCTGCCGTCCTCGTCCTTTTTCCAGAGTTCAGTGTCTTTTTTCCAGAGCCTGGCGGAGAAGTCCATTGCGGCCAGTTTTTCAATGGCGGCTGAGGCGTCTACTCCCGTAAGTTCTTCATGCATGGGTATCTCCCGCATTATATCCCTTTCTCTAGGTCTTCTATCTTTTTGAGCCGGCGTTTATGGCGGTCCTCGCCGGAGAATCTGGCGGCGGCGAAGGCGGCGGCTATTTCAAAGGCCAGGGCCTCGCCTATTATGCGCGCCCCCAGGCAGAGTACGTTTATGTTATTGTGCTCGACGCCCTGGTGGGCGGAGCAGGTGTCGTGGCAGAGGCCGGCGCGTATGCCGGAAATCTTGTTGGCGGCCACACAGACGCCTATCCCGGAGCCGCAGACCACAATGGCGCGCGCGGCGCGTCCGGCGAGCACTTCTTTGGAAACCAGGGCGGCGAAATCCGGGTAGTCCACGGATTTATCCGGAGAGTCGGTTCCCAGGTCCGCGACTTCGTAACCCAGGTTTTTAAGAAGCGGTATAAGCGCCGCCTTCAACCGGAACCCGGCGTGGTCGCTTGCGATGGCAATTTTCATTTTTAGAGCCTCTCTATTTCGGTTTTGAGCGCCCAGCCTTTTATTCCTTCCTTCTGCAGCCCTATCTCGTAGTAGGCTTCATCGCCGCTGTCCAGTATCTTAACAAGCCGCCCTTCCGGCGCGGAGGCGTAGGTCTTAAACTTTTCCCCCGGCCCGCTCAACATCCGCGTCCCCCCCGCCCTTGTCACAACGCCGGCGGAACTGTAGGGCGAAGACTGTCTGGCGCCAAGCCAGATTACGGTGAAAACCAGAAGGCCCGCCGCCGCCTGCGAGGCGCGGCCGGCATACTCCCCTCCCTTGCCGCCGTCCAGCAGGAAGGCTGCCGCGCCCGCCAGGCAGGCCAGCCAGAAAAGCAGTATGGCGAGGGCTTTAAGTTCCGCTTCCGAAACCAGGTAGTAGAGATAGTGAAGCGCCGCCGGGACGCCTTCGGGCGCCAGGGACTGGCCGGTCTGCCGCAGGGCAAAGTCAAGGTTGGCCCGAATGTCCTGCGAGCGCGGATCCAGCATGAAAGCCCTAGCGTAATTGAACACGGCGGGGCCCATCCGGCTGAGGCGGAAAAGTGCGTTGCCGGAGTTGTACCAGGCCCACTGGTTGGAAGGTTCTCCGGCTAATATGAGCTTATAGCCTGCCAGGGCTTCTCCGTATTGACCGGTCCTGTACAGGTCGTTAAATTCCGCCAGTTCGCCGCGGTCGTAAGCTCCTGCGACCGCAGGCAGCGCTAAAAACAAGCTCAAGAAAATCTTCTTCATTATTTGTAACTACTCAGGTAGACAGAATTCAGGAGTCAGAATTCAGAATAGCCTGCGAATAGGCCTCCAACAGCTACACCACCAAATCCTCAAATCTCGTCGCCGCCATCCTCATTCTGACTCCTGAATTCTGACTTCTGGCTACCTGAGTAGTTACCATTATTTACCCGTTAAGGCTCTCTGGCGGTTTATTTAATCACTTAAGTTCTTTCTCCAGCAGTTCCAGCAGCAGCGAGTATTTTTTTGCCAAATCCGAGGCTCCCTCCGAACCTGCGGCCTCCGGTGAGAAATGACGCAACTCAAGGGCTGTCCAAAGTTCGCATATCTCGTCCAGCGAGTTTTCCGTGGCGGATGGGAAGCGGGTTTTTACCAGTTCCGCCGCTTTTTTAATGGTAAGGGCGCTTACCTTTAGGCCGCACTTGTCGGAGAGGTAGCCCGGAAAAGAATCATAAAGCACGGAGACGGCTTCGTTGGGTTTGTCGGCCTTTATCAGGGCTTCGGCTTCGGCGATGTCGCCCAAGGCTGCGCCGCAGGCCCTGCGGAACCTGAAAAGCAGGGGGTTCGCCAGCTTGAAGCGGTTGAACCTGGCCAGGCAAAAGGAGAGGAGCAGAAAAGCGACAGGGACGGAGTGTGTCCAGTATGGCAGGGCTAAGACAGAGAAGGCGAGGAAGGGCAGGGAGTCCGAACCGGGCTTTTCACTGACATAGCGGATATCAAAGCCGGAGGCCGTCACCGGCGCCGCGCCGTTGGCCGGATTAAAATTCACGCTCCTGGCGGCCTGGCCGCCTTTTTCCACCAGCAGGGCGATGGGGTTTGTCTGCAGCCCGCGGTAGGTTCCGGAGCGGGGTTCAAAGAAGGAAAATTTTACCGACGGGACGGTCTTTTTTCCTTCGCTGCGCGGCACCAGGATGTAGGTGAAGGTTTTCTTGCCGCTGATCAGATCTCCTTCCTTTCGCACGTCAAGGGAACTCATGGTGTCGAACACCTTAAAATCGGGCAGATCGGGGAATTTGGGGGCTATGACGGTCTTCAGGTTGCCGTTGCCGGCAATGGTTACGGAAAAATTGACAGCCTCCCCGGCGCGAAATTCGGGCCGATCAGCCGCCGCCGTAACCGAATAATTTCCCACCGCGCCGCTGAAGTCCGCCGGGGCGCCGGCCGGCAGCGGCTTTATGTCAAGCGTCAGCGGGTCGGTAGAGAATTCCCTGCTCCGCCCCTGGGCCCCGCTTATGGCCATAAACTTCTGAAAGAAGTTGGGATCGAACGGGTCTATGGCCTCTTCGGAGGGAACCTGGGCTATCACGGAGGCGGATTTTATTTCAGCGGGGCCGGGGTTGAGGGCGAAGAGAGCGGCCTTTATTTCGCTGTAGGCGTAACGCACTCCTCCGATATCAGTCTCCCCTGTGCGCACCGGCGGCAGGTCTTCTGAAATCAGGTTCTTGAAAGCCGGGGGTACATACTGCGGGTTTGAACTGAGCGGCACCGAGGTGTAGAATCTTATACTGATGTTTATCTGCTCGCCGGGATAGGCTGTTTTTTTATCCGTTTCGGATTTGAGAAAAATCTGCTCGCCCTTGTTGGCGGCGGTACCGGCCGTCTGGGCCGGGCGCTGCTGTCTGGCCGGTTGCTGGCGGGCCTGCCGGGGCTGCTGGGCTTTGGTTACTGTAATCTGCAGTTCAGGGGTTATTGCCTTTTCTCTGCCGTTGAAGACCGAAATGGAGGGGATGGTCTGTATTCCTATAAAGCGCGGCGTCAGTATATATGTGAAAGAGACGGAGGTTGTTATCCTGCCGTTTATTATGGAAATGCTCTGGCTGCGTCCGGAGGAGTAGACGTTGAAACTCCGCATGTTGGGGAGTTTCGGCTCCGGTACGCTGGCGGAATCCCCCGACACCGTGACGGTGAGGTAAAGGTTTCCGTTGATCTCTACCGAGTCGCGGTCCGTTCCGGCGGTGACCGTAAGCAGAGCCTCTGCCGGCGCGGCCGACAGCAGCGCCGCCATAACGGTTGCAGCGACAAGCGCCGGAAATTTCCTCACCAATCCTCCAGCCGGTCCTGCGGCGGCGGCTTGCCCCGCCGCATTGCGGCCTGCTTCATGGCTTCGGGATCCCTGGCTGCGGCTTTTTCTCTTTCTTTCATCATCTCAAGCAGCTGACGGCTCCGCTCGCGGGCCTCCGCCTTTTTCTTTTCCTGTTCTTTCTGTTTTTCCTTCTCCTGGTTTTCCTTTTCAGCGCCCGGTTTGTCCTCTTTCGTATCTTGGCCGCCCTGTTTCTTTTTGTCCTGCTCTTTCTTCTCCCCGCTCTTTTTGTCGTCCGGGTTGTCGCATGAATTTTTCTGTTTCCGCTCAAGCGCTTTTTGCAGATTGAATTTTGCGTTTTCGTCTCCGGGGTTGAGGGAGAGGGCCTTGCGGTAGCCGGTTATGGCTCCGGCCATGTCCCCTGTTTTGAAAAACGCGTTGCCGCGGTTGTAATATGCGCGGGCAGCCGCCTTCGGAGAGGCCGCGGCCTGGTCAAAAAACTCCCCTGCCCTGCCGTAGTCTTCCAGGCGGTAATAGGCATCGCCGATATTGAAATTCAGGCGCTTGTCCGCCGGGTCCTTCTGTATGGCGCGGGAATAATATTCCACGGCGCCGGGCCAGTCTTTTTTGCCGTAAGCGGAGCCGCCCTTGCGGGCATAGGCGCCGGGGCCGGCGGCCTCCAGGCTTGCGACCGCAGCCAGCAGCAGAAGCGCGGCCGCGCCGCGGAAGCGGGGCAGCTTAAAGACCGGCAGCTTAAACCTGAATCCTTTCTCCATAACCATCAATTCTATCAAAAGCAGGACAACCGCCAAAGCCAGCGGCCACTGGTAGCGGTTTTTAAGATTGGAGCGGCCCTTGCCCTTGCTCTTTTCCAAATCCATGGCGCCCACGGCCGAACGCACCGCTTCGGCCGCCGAATCAGGGTCTGTATAGCGCAGGTATGCCGCCCCTGTGAGGCTGGCTATTTTCATCAGCGCGGTTTCGTCCATACGGCTTACCACGGTTTTGCCGGACTTGTCTTTCTTGTATTCCAGGGTGTTGCCGGCAGGGTCCGTCATCGGGACAAGCTCCCCGTCCGGGTTGCCTATGCCGATGGTGAAGATCTTAAGGTTCTGCCCGGCCGCCGCTTTAAGGGAGGCGTCCAGTCCGGTGGAGTGGTCTTCACCGTCCGTTATCAGCACCATCACTTTCTGTCCCCCGTAGCGGGAGAGTATTCCCAGCGTCGTCTCTATGGCTCTGGAGAAATCAGTGCCCTGCACGGGCAGCATGCCCGGCTTCAGGCCTGAGGCGAAATAGCTGATAGCTTCCTGGTCGGTGGTGAGCGGGCACTGGATATAGGCATCCCCCGCGAACGCCACCATGCCAATGCGGTAGTCGGCGAATTTCCGGGCTATGGCGCCCAGCAGGAGGCGGGCGTTTGAGAGGCGGTCCGGCTTCAGGTCTCTCGCGCCCATTGAAAGCGAAGCGTCAATCGCTATCACCACGTTGCCCTTCAAATCCGTGATCGGGGAAAGTTCAATGCCCCACTGGGGTCCGGCGGCGGCCAGTGCGAGCAGGCCGAGAGCGATAAGATAAAGCAGGCCGCGCAGACGCCTGCGCGCAGCCTCCGGGCCCGAGCCCAGTTTATCAAAAGCAGGGCCCAGCAACCGCCTCGCCGCTTCAAGCCGGCGCTCTTCTGCCTTGAAGCGGAAGAATACCAACGCGGCAAAGGCCGTAGCCAGCCAGGCTAAAACTAAAGGGTAGCTGAAGAGTTCCATAAGCTGAAGGATAAAGGACGGGTTTTCTTCATGGCACCGTCCTGAAATAAGTCCGCTCTAAAATGAACAACAGGGCCAGCAGGGCCAGGGCCGGCGCTAAAAAATACAGGTAGAGTTCCGCGTAGTTGGTGTAGGACTTTGCCTCAAATCTGGTTTTTTCCAGCGAATCAATCCTGCTGTATATCTTATCAAGTTCCGCGTAATTTTTTGCCCGATAGAACTCACCGCCGGTGAGGCCGGCTATCTCCCGCAGCGTGGGTTCGTCCAGGTCCTCGTCTATGTAGATTACGGGTTGCATAGGATCGCCGGTGGAAATTTGGGCCCTGCCCTTTCCCGCCGTGCCGATGGTATAAATCTTTATGTCGTAGGCCTGCGCGGTTTTTGCCGCCAGATTAAGGTCCGTCACCAGGCCGGTGTTGGAACGTCCGTCGGTGAGCAACACTATCACCTTACTTTTAGCCTTGCTTTCTTTGAGGTGGTTTACGGCGGTCACTATGGCATCGCCCACCGCCGTGCCGTCGGCCCGGGTCATGTTAAGGTAGGAGGCTTCCAGCATTTCCAGCACCGACTGGTAATCCAGTGTGAGGGGGCAGGCAAGCAGGGCCGTCCCGCCGAAAACGGTAACGCCGATGCGGTCGTCCCTGCGCTTTTTAACAAAATCTGCGGCGGCTTTCTTAGCCGCCTCAAGCCGGTTATACGGCGGAAAATCCTCGGCAGCCATGCTGTATGAGGTATCCAGCGCCAACATTATGTCTATGCCCTCGGCCGGGGGCGCTTCGCCGCGGCTGGCCTTTTGAGGCCGGGCCAGCGCGAAAATAAGGAGGGTTATCGCAAGTACTCTGCCCCAGAAAGGCAAGACGGCAAACAGCCGCGTTCGCGTTGTCCTGAGCGCCGGCAACGGCGCCGGCATGCCGGCGGAATTAAGGCGTCTGGCCGACTGCGCTCTGGCAAGGCTGGCCAGCAAACCAAGCAGCGGCATAAGCAGCAGCGCCCAGGGATGCTTAAAAAGGTTCACGGTTTCCCCCCTGGCTGCTTCTGCGTCCCTGCTAGCTGATGGAATTCCGTCAGCAGCTCTTCAAGGGCGCGGGAGTCGTCCGCGGCATCCTCAGGCTTGAGTCTGGCGAATTTTACAAGGTCGGACTTCTGAAGTAATTCCCTGGCTCTGAGCGCGGTCTTTATGCCGGCCCCTGTTCTCTTAAGCTCGCGGCCCAGGACGGAGGTGGTCATCAGGGCGGCATCGATAGAAAATTCCTCAGTCAGGTAAAGGCGCAGCACGGAGGCGAGGCCGGTGTAAAATTCTTTCAGCCTGCCTGCGGCGGCGAGCGGCGATTTCTCAAGTTTCCCCAGACGGTCGCGGGCCCGCTGGTAGGGACTGCGCGGGTCCAGCCAGGCGCTATGCGCGGCGCCGCCGGCCCCCCCGCGTATGCGGCGGTAAAGGTAATAAGCCGCCGCGGCGGCCAGCGCGAGCGCCGACAGCCAGTGCCAGGGGAGGTAGCGGAACGGAGGGTAGATGTCGCGGATGCCCTCTCCTTCTTTTGTTTTGAAAAGCGGCAGCACCTCAAGAGTGAAGGAGGGACTCAGCGCCTTTGCGCCGTCCGGCGCGCCCGTCCCGGCCAGGCGCCAGGAGATAGCCGGAAAAGTGCTTATTCCGAGGGTGAAGGCCTGGGCTTTGATCTCAAAAGTTTCGGTTTTCCGACCGTCTTCTTTTGTTTCCCCGGATTTTGCGAAGGAGAGCAGCTCAAAGCCGGAATCGGCCGGAGTGGAGGTGTCCGGCTTAAGGGAATAGTTTTCCGGCAACGAGGCCTTCACTTCAAACTTGAAAGAGTCGGCCAGCCGTATTTTTCCGGCCGGCGGGGTCACCGTGAAGGAGACCTGCTCGTTTCCCGATAACGGCAGCGGGGAAGAAGTATATTGTCCCGTTCCGTTTTGCACGGAACGGTACCCCTCCGCCGCAGCGGGGGCGGCCAGGAAGGCGGCCAGCAGCAAGAGCGTTGTCAGCCTCATAAGAGCTTGAAGTTTTTTTTGCGCTGGCGGAAGAATTTAACAACCGGGCCGTGCACGGGCAGGGCCGGGTCTATGTCTATCCAGTCCGAACCTGCGGAGCGCAGCACGGCCTCCATGTCCGCGCGGCGGCCGGCGGCCGCCGTTTCGTAGGCCGCGCGGTAGGCCGGGCTTGAGAGGTCGGCTGTGAAACTCTCCCCTCCTTCAAGCTGCTCGGTCACCAGCAGCGCGCGGGCTTCTGGCAGGGCGCGTTCAAAGCGGTCCGTTATTACCACCGGTATCAGGTCGTGGCGTTGGGCGGTCAGGCGCGCCTCGCTGGCGTAGTCCGGCGCGTTAAAGTCGGAGATGAGGATTATGATGCCGCGCCGCTTCATCACGCTATTGGCCGTCTTGAGCGCCAGGGCTATATCGGTGCCGCGATTTTTGGGAGCGTAAGCCAGCAGTTCGCGTATTATGCGAAGGCTGTGGTTCTTGCCCTTGCGGGGCGGTATATAAAGCTCAGTCTTGTCGCTGAAGAGCAGCAGGCCGCTCTTGTCGCTGTTCTTGAGCGCCGAGAAGGCGAACATGGCCGCCAGCTCCGCGGCGGCTTCGCTCTTGGGTTTTCCCGCCGAGCCGAAGGACTGCGACGCGGAGACGTCGCAGAGTATCATGAGCGTCAGCTCCCGTTCCTCAATGAACTGCTTCACGAAAGGCCTGGAGCAGCGGGCGGTGACGTTCCAGTCTATAGAGCGTATATCGTCGCCGGCAACGTATTCCCGGACTTCCGAGAACTCCACCCCGCGGCCCTTGAACACGCTCTGATACTGGCCGGCGAAGGTTTCACTGACCAGTCGCCCGGTTTTTATTTCTATCTGCCGGACCTTCTTAAGGATTTCAGCGGTGTTCATGTAAGACGTTACTGTTGTTACGGCACTTTCACGGCTTCAAAGATGCTCTTTATTATATCCTCGGAGCTTATGTTCTCCGCCTCGGCCTCATAGGTGAGCAGTACGCGGTGGCGCATCACGGAGAAGCCCACCGCCTTTATGTCCTCGGGAGTTACATAGCCGCGGCCGTTTATGAACGCGTAGGCCTTGGCGGACTGTATCATGAAGATGGTGGCGCGCGGGCTGGCGCCGTAATTTATCCACGGTTTTATTTTTTCAAGACCGTGTTTCTCCGGCTCGCGGGTGGCTATCACAAGGTCCAGCACATAATTCTTGATTTTGTCGTCCACATAAATCAGGTCGGCGGTCTGGCGGGCCTTCATCACCTGCTCAACGCTGACCGCATTGCCGGTAACCGGCAGGGTCTGGTGGGCCATCAACTCCAGTATGCGGGCCTCCTCCACCCTGGTGGGGTAGGTGATATTTATCTTCAGCATGAAGCGGTCCACCTGCGCTTCGGGCAGCGGGTAAGTGCCTTCCTGCTCTATCGGATTCTGGGTGGCCAGCACCATGAAAAGGTCCGGCAGCTTGTAGGTGGAGTCGGAGATGGTGACTTGGCGCTCCTGCATGCCTTCCAGCAGCGCGCTCTGTACTTTGGCAGGGGCGCGGTTTATTTCATCGGCCAGTATTATATTGGCGAAGATGGGACCCTTGCGCACCGAAAAGGCGCTTTCTTTGGGGTTGAAGATCAGCGTGCCGGTGATGTCGGCCGGCAGCAGGTCAGGGGTGAACTGTATACGCTGGAAGGAGGCTGAAACGGCCTGCGCCAGCGTTTTTACTGTCAGCGTCTTGGCAAGGCCGGGTACGCCTTCCACCAGCACGTGGCCGTTGGCTATCAGTCCTACGAGCAGGCCGTTTATCAGGTCCTCCTGGCCGACCACCACCCTGGCTATTTCCTTGCGCAGGTCCTGTATGAAAAGCGCGTCCTGCTGGATTTTCTGGTTCAGTTTTGAGATTTCCGAGTCCATGTGTTGCTCCTTGTAGGGGTTGATGGCAGCCTGTAATCAGTACGCTGGCCGCTGGTTACCGGCCCTGATTACAGCTGTTCCTATTCCACTTCCACGCGGAAAAGCGGTTTCGACGAATCCAGCTCGCGCAACTGCTGCTCCTTGTGCGCTTCTATGTCCCTGCGTATGTTGTTTACCGCCTCAATGGCCTTAAGGCGAACTTCCTCGTCGTAGTCTCCCAGCGCGGGTTTCAGGGTAGATATGGCCTCCTTGTCGGGAAAGGCGCCTATGCCGGCGACGGCGGCTAGGCGGATTTCCTTGTCGGAGTCTTTAAGCGCCTCGGTGAGCAGCGCCAGGCTCAGTCTGGTTTTGTCTTTGGACAGCATAGCTATAATGTTTCTTTTCACAGACGGTTCGGTTTCGTTTTCAAACATGCCTTTTAGCACACCGTAAGCGCTCTCGTCCTGCAACTGCCACAGCAGCTCGACCGCGGCGAAGCGCACCTTTTCGTTGGAATCCCCGGTGAGTCCGCGCAGGGTCTTGAGTGTCTCCATGGAGAGTTTAATAAGATAGGTTTTTTTCGGTTTTATCGGCAACGCAAGCTCGGGCAGGGCGATTATTGCCTCCTTTCTGGCCAGCTGTATCATTTCTTTCTTTGCCTCGTTCTTGTTCCGGTTCACCAGGTAGTAAATCCCGGCGAGAAGAATGAGAAGCATCAGGAACCATTTCATAGCGTAATCCTTTTAAGGTCAAGCAGTATCTTCCCGTCGCGCGCTTCGGCGCGCGCGATTTCAGGGTCGTTCATCTTTTCCCAGCCCGGACCCGCGTCCGCCGGCTCGCTTGAAAACACTACCCTGTCTTTTTCTCTGCGCCAGGCCACGCGGCCGAATTGCCAGCCGGGGGTAAGTAGCGCGCTAATCTTCTTTTTGGCAGGGGAGTGGCACAGCACGGTAAGGCTGTTCCGCGAGGCCAGGAAGAGGTTGAGTCCGAGGTAAGGGGCCGCGCGCTCCGGATACTTATCCCTGCAGGAAATCCATACGGTGCGTATCTCGTCAAGAGCCATCTCCAGCGCGGCTCCGGGGGAGCCGTAGGCGTCCAGCATTTTTATAAGCTGCCAGAAAAGCACTTCCGAGTCATTCGTCCCTTTTATCTTTGAGGCGTATTTGCCAAGCAGCGCGCGTATTTCGTCCTTAATGAAAAGAGCGCCGTTATGCGCGAAAATCAGGCCGTCCGCCGAGAAGGGTTGAGTATTGTTCCTCGTGATAAGCCCGGCCTTCGGCAGGCCGGCCGGGTTAGAGGCGTTGCGCAGGTGGGTCACTGTAATGTGGGAAACTGCCGCGTCTGCGGCCGTCTCAAAGGCTTTTTTTTCAAAGCGCGCCGGCCCGTGGCTCTTTATCACCGCAGGGACCGCGCCGCGGTAAAAGCCTATTCCCCAGCCGTCATCCTGGAACCTGCCCTTAACGGCTCCGGCTTGCGCCAGCAGGCTTTTGGAGTTCCCGTAAAGGAGGTCCCTGTTTGAGGCGGGACGGGTTGAGACTATTGCGGTTATTCTGCACATCTAGGGATATTTAAGCAAATTCTGAATCTGACGCTCAAACACTTTGCGAAGTTGGTATAATAAAACGTAACTACTCAGTTCCCTCTGTGTCGTTGCGAGTGGCGGCGGGCTTGCCCTGCGCACCCGGGCCGAGGAAACCCTTGCGTCG
>CAZYFL010000014.1:0-17711 GCA_964646805.1 uncultured Elusimicrobiaceae bacterium
AGATGGCGGCCGCAAATGTCAGGGAGAAGCTCTTTGGTTTTGCCGGCGCGAAGCGTGGGGTAGCCCCAGCTGATCTTGAGGCAAAAGCCGGGCGGATAGCCGCAAAAAACGATCCTGCGGTCTGCATGCCCTGGAACGAGGCGGCTAGGCTCGCTTTTTCCCAGGCAGGCCCGCTTGTAGGCACGGGCTATTATCAGCCTCCTAAGCTTGGCGGCAAACACAAAGGCGCCGCCGTGGGAACTTCCCCCGCCTACAGCTTCGGGACGACCGTTGTTGAGGTGGAAGTGGATCTGGAAACCGGCAGAACAAAGGTTATTGACTGCACCGATTTTCACGATTCAGGGCAGGTAATAAATCCCTCCGCTTTTCACGGCCAGGTGCACGGCGCGGTTGTCATGAGCATAGGAGAGACCCTGACGGAGAACGTCCAATTTACCAAAGAAGGGGATGTGGCCAACGCGACCCTCAACGACTATCTTATCCCCACTTCTATGGAGACCCCGCGCATCCTTTCAGGTTTTGTTGAGAGCTACGAACCCCGCGGCCCCTTCGGCGCCAAAGAAATAGGCGAGGGCGCGGCGCTCCCCGTTATAGGAGCGCTTGCAAACGCGATATATGACGCCACAGGCGTAAGGATCACCGAACTGCCCATAACCCCGGAAAAGATTCTAAAAGGATTGAAGGCGCTTAAATTGTAGTTGCTCAGGCAGATAGGCTACCCGCCCAGCCCGGCGGGTCCGCCCCTGGCGGATAGGCAGACGGCGCCGGCATAACCACTGAGCGGATTAAGGATAAATAATGACTTGAAAATTGGAATTGTTTATGCCAAAATACAAGATATGATAAAAAGAGAGCATTCGGAAATTTTCAGAATAAAACTAAAAACCTTTCCCGTGGTTTTTATAACCGGCCCGAGGCAGTGCGGCAAGACCACTTTTGTAAAGAACGAGCTTAAAAAATGGCGTTACCTGGACATGGAAAAGCCCTCCGATTTCCAGGCATTGCAATCAGACCTGCAAGGCTTTCTGGAGCGCAGCGCCTCAAACCTCGTTATTGACGAAGCCCAGCGCCTGCCTGAAATTTTCCCGGCGCTCAGGGCAATAATTGATTCGGCGCGCAAACCCGGGATGTTCGTGATAACCGGATCCTCCAACCCTGCGCTTAAAAAGACTATCAGCGAATCTCTGGCCGGTCGCGTAGGGATGGTGGAAATGTCTCCTTTTTCCATGAAAGAACTTTCTACCAGGCCGAAGTTTTTTCCCCAGCGCTGGTTTTGGGGAGGATTTCCCCCGCTGTACGAATTCGCCTCAGGGAAACAGAAAATTATGTGGTTGAGCGATTATCTCTCCGCCATTCTTGAAAAGGATATCCCACGCCTCGGATTCAGAATAGAAGCGACCGGGCTTTACAAGTTCCTCCAAATGCTTGCGCATGTGCACGGCAATATACTAAACCTTTCGGAGCTTGCGAACGCTATGTCAATATCGCATCACACCGTGGCGCATTACCTGGATATTTTTGAAGGGATTTTCCTTATACGCAGATTGCCGCCGTATTTCGCGAATATAGGGAAAAGGCTGGTTAAAAGCCCGAAGTTATACATCCGCGACACGGGAGTTTTTCACTTCCTGCTTGGCCTGAAGGAGCCGCGGGAACTTGAGGTTCACCCGCGGGTGGGGGCCTCGTGGGAGGGTTTTATAATTGAGGAAATAACGCGGGCGGCGCTGCGGCATCCGATGGCGAGATTTTTTTTCTGGCGGACCCAGGCCGGCGCGGAGGTTGATCTTGTAATAGAGAACGGCGCGAAAAAAACCGTCATAGAGGTGAAACGTTCGGTGCCGGGGGCCAAAGCGCTGGCCGGCATAAAGCAATGCGCCGAAGACATCAAAGCCGCCAATGCCATAGTAATACACTCGGGGGAAGAAACCTACGCCTACAAGAACGGCATCAAAATCCTGCCGTGGAAAGCAATACTGGACGAAAAATTTTACAGCGATCTCTGACCCGATAAAATTTGAACCCCAGCGCACAGTGTCAACGCCTTTGGGAAAAGCCGTTCACAGACTCTTAAAAGGCCGCGCTTTTACTTTTTTGACCTCGGTGTAAGAAATTCCATCGCCCGGGTTGGCCATGACAGGCCGCTTCTTACGCTACAGGCGGGGATACTTTTTGAACACTTCGTGGCGCTTGAACTTATAGCGCGTAACCGTGGGCAATATTTTCTTTCCTACTGGCGCACAAAACAGGGGCAGGAAGTGGACATTATTGTCGAGTATAAGAACAGGATTATAACCCTCGAAATAAAGCATACCGTCCGTCCGCGCCAGGAGGATTTTAAAGGGATAATGGCCTTCAGGGATGCGGCCGGATGCGATAGCGCTTTCCTGGGATGCAATATTGAGCGCCCGCAGAAATTTCAGGGCGGTATGGCGCTCCACCGGCGTGAACTGGAATTTATTTTTCAATGACGCAACTACGAAGGAGTCAACCATGGGAATACAAAAAATCATGTTTCCGAGAGCCAGAATTCCTTACGGAACCTGGGGGAGCAGTTATTTTCCGGCCTGGCAGACGTCGCCTTTAGCTGAAGTCAATATCGGCCAGTTTGCCGGAGAGGCGATGAACAAGGTGCTGGGGCTGAGGAAAGTTCCCAAAACGGAGCTTGACTATCTCATTACCGGTTCAACCATTCCCTGGCATTGGAAATTCTGGAATTCGCCGATGCTGGCAAGCTGCCTTGGCCGCAGGATTGCCGGCTGTCATGTGGAGCAGGCATGCGCCACGGGCCTAAAAGCCGTGACACTTGCGGGCGCCGAGGTGGAGAGCGGGTCCAGTGATGTGGCCGGGGTGTTAACCTTTGACAGGACTAGCGATTCTCCGGCAGGCGTTTTTCCTGAACGGCGGGCCCACCGCCGGACCGAGGCCTTGAGCGATGTATGGGACAACTTCGGTTTTGACCCGTCCACAGGCAAAGCCATGATCGCCTGCGCCGGCAATGCAGCCCGGAAATACAAACTGGAGCGGAGAGAAGTGGATGAATTGTCCCTATGCCGCCATGAGCAGTACTTCAAGGCACAGGCATCAGGATTCCTGAAAAAGATTCTTGTGCCGTTTGAAGTTCTGGACGTACAGGGACGCGTAATGGGAGTTGTTGATTCCGACGCCGGGACGGTCCATCCCACTTTGCGCGCGCTCAGGGCGATGAAGGAGATAGACACCTGCGTAACCAGCGGAACCCAGACCCATCCCTCGGACGGGATGGCGTGTCTGCTGGTTACCACCCGCGAAAAAGCCCGGGAGCTCAGCCGGAGACCGGAAATTGACATCCAATTTATCGCCAAAACCGAGGTAAGAACAAGCCCCAGTTTAATGCCTGAGGCCCCGGCGATAGCGGTAAAAGAACTGCTCCGCAGGACGGGACTTGCGATGAAGGATATTTCAGTGGTTAAATCCCACAACCCGTTCGCCATAAACGACGCCGTATTTGCCAAAGAGCTTAAATATGACTGGCGCGAAATGAACAAAACCGGCTGCTCGCTGGTCTGGGGACACCCCCAGGGACCGACGCTCACGCGCCTCCTGATAGAAGGCCTGGAAGAATCAACAGACTTGGGCGGAGGTTACATGCTGCTGATGGGTTGCGCAGCAGGGGATGTCGGCATAGCCGCGCTGTTCCGGGTTTGCTGAAAAACTTGAAACTTGTGGCTTTGTTCCTCCGCAGACTGGACAAAAGGAGACAATATGACAATCTCGGCAATGAGGCAGCCTACCCTGCAAACTCTGGGGTTGGGAACGGCATTGGAAATTTTCCAGAATGGACGGCTTCCCGCAAGCGTTGGTGACCTGGTAGATGAAGTCTTCGGAAAAGCCGGCGACCGGGGAGCGCTGGTTATTTCCGGCGCCAACGGCATTGTGGGCGCCGGAAAAGCGATGCAGCTCGCTTCCAGGCTTCAGCCGTTCGGAGTGCCTATTGTCGCCCTTGACTTTCCCGGCGCGCCCGACGGGTTCGGCAGGCATTATCCGGGGCTGGCAAAATCCTTTGGACGGGAAGGGGCAGCCAGGATAATGGAGAATATAATCCGTATGAACTATAACGGGCTGCGCCTGCCGCCGCAGCTTAAGGGGCTTAAGCCGAGGTTCCTTCTGGAAGCTATCCCGGAAATTCTGGAAGTAAAAAAAGCGCACTATAAAATCTTCCGAAGCGCGTTCCCGGATTTGAAAATCCGCTCCGTTACATCGGGTTTTCCAAGCTCCGAGCTTGGGGTGGGAATCGCGCACCCCGCGTTTCCACACGAAATAAGCAAGGTATGGGAGTGCGTGGAGCCCGAACCCTCGGCTATTACCAGGCTTTTCTGGGCCTTGGGGATGATACCCGTCCCTGTAAGCGATAACTGGTCTTTCGTGCTGGACGTGCTGTTCTGCGGAGCTACCCTGGCTGGGCTGAAATATCATCAGGCTTCCAACATGCCGTACTGGAAGATTGATAAATATTTCCGAAAACTTCTGGGGGCGAATCCGTTTCGCGCCCACGACGCAATCGGCGCCAGGGGAGCGAACTTCCTGACCTGGTCATGTCTCCATCATCTCAGCGGACAATATGGAGAGCTGTTTGAACCGAATGCCGACCTTAATGAGCGCAAAGATACGGGTCAGGAGTATTACCCGCTAAACCACTTCAGACCGCTTGTAAACTGGTCGCTTGGGCGGGCTGAAGAAGAGGACTTCAAAATCCGCATTTTGGGCCCCCTGTTCCAGATGACCAGTCTGATTTTACACGAAAAGCGCTCTCATCTTGCGCAGGTCAATGCCATAGGCGAACTGTGCGCTCAGTTCAGGCGCGGCATTCTCTCGGTAATCCGCGCCGAGGGCTATGACGGCGCGGTGGAAATAGTTAATAAGTATCGCAAACTATATCCCCAGGCGAAGAAAGGCTGGTATCCAGCCGTATTTGAACAAATAGGGACTCCTGAGTGGCAGCAGCTCTACGTCAATGCCGAACATAACGGGCGTTCGGGTGTCATAACCGTAAGCCGCGAAAACTACAACAGCGATGTGGACGCGGAGTTGAACCGCGCCATTGACTGGTTGAAGAAGGAAAATATTGAAAGAATTATAATCACCGGAGATTTCCACCTCTCAACGCAGATGGTCGGAGCTGATACGGCTGATTTCTATCCCGCTCTCAGGGACGTCAAAGCGGGTTTCAGGATTTCCAGGGATTGGTCCAAAACCGCCCGAAGACTTAACGATGAATTCAGGATTTCCGTCGGCTTTATAGGCGGCAAACGCTGCTTCGGCGGTTTCCTTGAGCTTCTAATGCACTGCCACTACCTGGTCAGCGTTGAAGAAGCCGGTCTGGGCATGCCGGAGGTAACTTTGCCCGTCGTTCCGGGGATGGAAGGCTGCCACTGGCCGTTTCGCAAAACCGCCCCGGAGAAGTGGCCGGACCTTTTGAGACTGCTGTTGACGGGGAATCCTGTCCGCGCGAAAGAGGCAGTCGGCTGGCTTGTTGACTACGCGGGACCCGTTGACAAATGCCTGCAAACGGCATGGAAGATTCTGACGGGAGCGGACCACACCGTGGCCAGGCGCAAGGTGAAAGAGGTCGCGCTCAAAAAATTGCCGAAGGATATCGTCCCGCCGGATTCTGAAAACAACGCCGTGGAAGCCGGAAGAAAAGCTATTCTTGAGTGTATTCAGGCTTCCTGCGCCGTGACTTCCTCCGAGGCGCTTCTTATACAGGCAAAGCATTCTGCCGGGTTTATGGCAAGCCCTGCCTGCCAAAACGGCAGAATAGGCGTGGAATTGAAGAAAATGGCGGAGGTATAGGAAAGGGGATAGGTTGGGAGGGTAGAGCAGAAATAATCCTCAGTGTCCCGTATCCGGCAACGGCTGGCACAGTTTCTATTTCTCGTTCGTTAATTTCCTGTAACTGCTCAGGTAGCCAGAAGTCAGAATTCAGGAGTCAGAATGAGGATGGCGGCGACGAGATTTGAGGATTTGGTGGTGTGGCTGTTGGAGGCCTATTCGCAGGCTATTCTGAATTCTGACTCCTGAATTCTGTCTACCTGAGTAGTTACAATTTCCTTTCATAAGCGGAAATCACTTTAACATTTTCTCGTTCAATCTCATTTAATTCTGATTCTTTAAACTCCGGGTTCTGCTTATACCACGGTTGTATGGAAAAATATTTTTTAAGAAATTCATCCTTGAATATTTTCCCACGTCGCGCAAATATTTCATTTCTGAATATTCTTAATTGCTTCAACGAAAGTCGTTCCAGAAGGCGCATATCTACAGGTTTGCCGGCATACTCAAAATCAAACACATCTCGCTCATGATCACTCCAGGGCGGTTCATTCCATGGATGGGAATGACCAACAATATAAACAGAAAAAGTATCGTCTGGGCCCGGTTTAAATTCGGGCGTACGCCACGTCAAGGTGTTCCTTGTGCGCATAAACTCACATTTGTCTTCTAAAATCGAACCTTCAAACGGACTATCATAGAACAGAGATAAATCAAAATCATCGGGGAATATTACTGTGAACGTGCTTATTCCGATGTCTCCGTGCCAGGAGGCGCCGGTCCCTATTATGTAGTTGACAAAAATGGAACCATCCGACATATAGGCGTAAGGCGCAGTATATTGTACGCGTGTCACTGTTTTCTCCCCTTGTGGAAAATACACTTCTTTTACTTTCCATTTTTCTTTCCTAGGAATTTCACCCTCTTCAATCTCATCCTCTTCTGCTTCTAAATCCTTGTATTGATTTACAACCGCGACTTCCTTACCATTGACAAATGTTTTAAATGAAAGAAACTCCAGGCTCTCCCCTGAAGCCTGACCGTCCACCGGAAAACCAACTAAAACCGTGGTTGACCGCGACTTATTATAAAACACAAAACTGGCATCGACATCATAGGTAGTAGTGCTGTTAAAAATTATTTTCACATCTTCGCCCATCATCCTGACAGAAGAATGACCGGACATTAATTGCATGGAGCCGCCCTGTACCTCAACATATGAATCATCGGCGCAAACATTTTGCGCGAAAATCATTGCTCCAACCAATATAACAAATGCTTTCTCAACCGTATTCATTCCAGGTTTGCGCATAAATGTTGGTTCTCCCGTTAAGAAATTGACGTGTACATATAGTGGGAATCATGAGATTTCGGAATTATAACAAAAATGAAGACGCTGGCGAAAAATTCACCAGCTAAAAAATGGTACGGTTTCCCCCGACCATTATATTTCAGCCTTTGGTCCCTTAGTGAACTGTTGTTTTAAAACCTCAATCATAATTTCAGCTCCTCTTGAATGAAGCGGCAGAATTCCCTGGAGATATCAGTAAGCTTGACGCTGTTAAACAGCGCTGCATAAGCCATGAGTTTTTTTAATTTGAGGATTTCCAGATTCTGAAACCGGTATGACTGGGTAAAAATATCTTTGTCGCCTCTTTTGAAGCGAGGGAGATTGAAGTAAATGAAGTCGGCAATAGCCTTTTCCGGCTCGGCGATGAAATATGTCAGCCCGGCCTGGTCCTTTGCGGCTTTGAATCCACGAAACGCCCCGCGCTTGATATGCTGATAGGTAAAACTGCCTAGATCGGTTTTGAAGCTGGCCGGATTCCTGGTGGTAACAGAAGTAATTCCCGTCACCATCTCAGGGATTAACCCGTGCAGTCCCAGCGCATATTCCAGACTTACATAGGATGGCGCATAAAGCTGCCCAGACAGGAATAACACGCTGGGCTCCACCTTTCGGTCAGATTTACCAATAATGTAAAGGCCGCGTCTCAGTTGGATAATCAGACCCTTGCGCCGCCAGTTGTTAAGCTGATTGTACATTGTCTGACGCTTGCCAGGTTTAACGGCGTCCTTACCGAAAAAAACCGGCAGATTTTGGAAAACAGTTTTAAAATCGTGGAAATTCATAAATACCTATAATTACCAAAATACTGGTAATTATTAGGATAGCATGCAGAACGGCTTTTGGCACGGGGGGGTCTCGCGCATACCTGTTTCTTAGTGTAAAGTGTGAGTTCGAATCCCTTATTGAAGCTATGATGCTATCCACAGAAAATATTAAAATGTATCAGGTAGGAAGAAAAAGTATTTTCAAGGGAGCCTTTCCGGCTAAAATTATATGATTGGCAAACGTCTGATAAAAATCAAAAAGAAATCGGGGTTGTTGAGGGTTGAAGACTGGCGCGAATTACTGATTGGGGCCGCGCGGCCTTCTGTTGAACTGAAGCGGTTTAAGAAGAACGGCGAACTTTCCGCGCACCCTGAATTGTTGGCCCTTGCCGGCTGTAAACAGGACCCTGTATGGCACCCTGAGGGCGATGCGTGGGAACATACCCTGCTTTCCCTAGATTCGTTTGCCGCCGAGCGCCTGGGCGACGAGCTTGAAGATTATCCGGTGGGATTGGCGGTTCTCTGTCACGACCTTGGCAAACCCGCCGCAACGCGCACACATGAAGGGCGCATTGTTTCAAGAGGACACGAAGGGACCGGAGTAGCGCCGACACGATCTTTTTTAACCCGCATCGGGATAGCCCCGCAGAATATAGAGGAAATCATTTATCTTGTGCTCTGCCACATGCGGCCTGAACAGCTTTATAATGCTAGGTCAGGGGATTCCGCCGTAAGGCGACTGGCAAGGGCAGTGGGCGGCAGGTTGGACCGGCTGGTGAGAGTTTGCAGGGCGGATAAAGGGGGGCGTGGCAGGTCCGGCAAGCCGGATTTCCCAGCCGGGGAATGGGTTATTGAAAAGTATCGGGAAACGGAAAACCCGCGATGAGGTGAAGCTCATACCTGTTTATTACGGTTTTACCCCTTTCCGGGGACAGATTCTATTGAGTTGGCATTCTCCGCAGAGCGGCTTGCGGGCGTCGCATACGGCACGGCCATGAAGAATCAGCGCATGGGCAAACCAAATCCAGTCGGTTTGGGGCAAGGCCTTCATAAGTTCCCGCTCAATTTTTACGGGGTCGGTCTCTTTTGTAAGGCCCAGGCGGAAGGCCAGGCGCTTTACATGGGTGTCAACCACCACTCCGGCGGCTATGCCGTAGGCGGAGCCCAGCACGACATTGGCCGTTTTCCGGGCCACACCGCGCAGGGTAAGCAGTTCTTCCATGGTGCCGGGCGCTTTCCCGCCGAAATTCTCAATCAGCGCCTTTGAAGCTTCCTTCAGCGCGAGGGCTTTGTTCTTGTAGAAGCCGGTTGAGTGTACCAGTCTCTCAATATCCGCCAACGGGGCTTTCGCCGTTTCCGCCGGTCCGGGATATTTCTTAAACAGCGCCGGGGTAACCATATTCACCCTCTCGTCGGTGCACTGGGCCGAAAGTATGGTGGCTGCGAGCAGTTGGAAAGGGTTCTTATGGTCCAGCGAGCACTGCGCGTCGGGATAACTGCTTTTCAATATTGAAATTATCCCGAAAATTTTACTATCCATAAATATACTCCGGGTTGTCCAGCCTGCTATTTGCTCAGCGGGTAAAAATATATTCCCATGAACACGGCGTTGTCGTAAAAGCCTTTAAGCGTGTCCCGGGCGGCGTAGAGTCCGCGGGGATGCACGGTGTAGATCTGCACGGCGTCCTCGTAGGCGGCGCGCTGGATCTTTGCGTACATGGCGGCGCGTTTTGCCGGAGAGGTTTCCGTCACGGCGGCCTCTATCTGCCTGTCCAACGCCGGGTTGGAGTAGGCCTGGGCTATGGCGTAGCGCCCCTTTGAATGGTAGAAGGGGAAAATAAAATTGTGGGCGTCAGGGTAATCTCCGGTCCAGCCGCGGGTGAAAATCGGCATCTTGCGGTTCTGCGTCTTCTCTAGGTAAACCGGCCAGTCTACGCCGCGTAGTTCCACACGGAAGCGCGGGTTTATGGCTTCCACGCCCCGCTTGAGCGCTTCGCAGGCCAGCTGGCGCACGTCGCCGCCGGTATTGTAGGTGAGCGTGAATCTGAAGCCCTTGTTCCACACGTCGCCGTTGTAGGCCTTACGGAAATAGTCCTCCGCGCGGGCGCGGCTGAATTCGTAGCCGGGAGTATCCGGATTGTAACCGTGTATGCCCGGCGGTATTGAACCTTTTGCCCTGACGGCCTTGTTCTTAAGCCCGTCCTTGAGATAACCGTTGTAGTCAAAAGAATAAGAAAAAGCCTTGCGCACGTCCGGGTTTGAGAAAAAATCAGGCGGAATGCCCTCGCCGTCCAACTTACCGGAGCCTATGTCCGGGTTGGCAACGGGGTTGATGTTGAAGGTGAAAAAGAACACCGGGTCCGTCATAAGGCGCGGCAGGTCGTCGTAGAGAACCACGCCCTTAAGACCGCGCATCTGCGGCTCATAGGGGCGGGGCAAATCTATTATGTCGGCGTCTCCGGCTTCAAGCATCAGGCGTCTGGTGCCGAATTCCTGCACTGTTTTCATTATCACCCGCTTCAGGCGCGGGGCCTTTCCCCAGTAGTGCGGGCTGGCGCCCAGTACCGCCTGTCTGGTATTGCTGTCCCAGCGCGCCGCCAGAAACGGGCCGGTGCCGTTGGCCGCGTTGAAAAGCCCGGATTTCTCCTTGGGCCGGTTGCCAAAGGAGGCCAGCGTTTCGTAGTCGCCGTCCCATTCGCCGCGGGACACGCACCATTTTTTGTCCATAACGTATGACCAGCGCGCCATGATGGAAAGGAAGGGGGCGAAGGGCCGCTTGAGACGCACCACCACGCTGTCGCCCCGCACTTTCACAGCGCCCTCGAATTCCGCCCTGGTTACTGCGGGCTTGCCGTCGGAGCCGCGGCTGGAGGCCAGGCCGAACACCGGCTCCAGCAGCAGCGAGGCCGGACCGCCGGTCGGATCTGTGAACATGAAGCGTAGCAACGAATATTTCACGTCTTCCGGGGTGAGAACGTCCCCGTTGTGGAACTTCACGTTTTCCTGTATGGGGAATTTGAAAGTAAGGCCGTCAGCCGAGGCCAGGCCGTTCTGCACCGACGGCACTTTTGAAGCCAGCAACGGCTCAAAGACTGTAAGGCTTGAGCCGCTGAATCTTATGAGCGTCTCGTAAACGTTGAACAGCATACCCTGGGTCACGGCATCGTACGGGTAGACAGGGTCAAGCGTGACTATTTCCCCCATGTGGGCGTAAAGCAGGGTTTCGGCTCTGGTGGCCGGGATCGGTTCCTGGGCGCGGGCGACGAACGCGCCGCCAAATAAAACGGCAATTAACAGGGTTCGCATTTTATCTCCCTTGATTTGTAACTACTGGTAGACAGAATTCAGGAGTCAGAATTCAGAATAGCCTGCGAATAAGCCTCCAACAGCTAAACCGCAAGCACAAACTGTTGGGACCTTTGCCACACCACCAGGTCATCAAATCTTGTCGCTGGCATCTTCATTCTGACTCCTGAATTCTGAATTCTATCTACCTGAGTAGTTACAATTTATGACTTTTCTGAAAAAGATCTTTTTACCGCCGGCCACCATGCCGTTTCTGGCTTTTTTGAAGTCGGCGCCGAATTTTTCCGCGAAGGAGATTTCCCTCACGGAGTTAGTGTCGCCGCTGGCCTCTATAAGCTTTCCGCCGCCGGCATAAAGCATCACATGGTTTATGAGCCCGGGTTTGGAAGCCTCGGCCGAGAAAACAAGGTCGGCGGGCTTCAGGTTTTCCCGGCTGACGCTCCTGGAGGCGGCGTACTGGTCGCCGGCATTGCGCGGCAGTTCCAAACCCCAGGCGCGGTAGGCCAGGTTAACAAGGCCGGAGCAGTCTATTCCCCAGGCGCTGCGGCCTCCCCAGTAGTACCTGTCGCCCAGAAAAAATCTGGCCGTGTTCAGTATGCCGGGGCGCAGGTCCGAAGGGGAGGGTTTCTGCGGCAGCGGGTTGAAATATTTTTCAGCCAGGCTAAGCGCCGGCCCGCCGGGAGGGAACGCCAGCACGCCGCCAGGGCCGTCTATAATGCGCAGCTTTACCCCAAGGGAAAGTTCCAGGCCGCCCGTTTTGGCGGTCTTGATTTTTACCACAGCGGTGTTCGGGGTCGGAATACTGAAGGCCAGACTTTCAAGCAGCATCCACCCCTCATACGGGACCGGCGTTTTTCTGTCGGCCAGCAGACTCGCCTGTTCTATGGCCCTGACGCGGGCCCAGGGCGCTGAAACCTCTATAAGCTCCACCCGCTCGTTAAAAAGAAGCTGGCTTTCTACCAGCTTCGCGCGCTCGCCGATGCCGGGGCCGGGGGGCATGGAATAAAGTTCCGCCACACTTTCTTTTACAGTAAGGAACCGGTTAAGGTCTTTTGCGATTACATAGGAGGCGCCGTACTTGTTTTTAAGCCAGGCTTGGGCGAACTGGACTCTGTCGTAGACCCGCTCCACGGTTTGCTCGTCGGGGGCGGCGGGGTCGTGGGTTATCACGTCTCCTTTGGCGTTGAAGCCGGCCAGCGCCAGCAGGTGGCCTTTTGTTTTCCTGAGCGGAGAGTTCTTAAGTTCGTCCGGTCCGAAGGTGACGCTTGCCACTACCTGGGCTCCGGCTTCAAGGAAGACGCGGGCCTCTTCAAGCGAATTGAGGCGCGCCACGAAGGCATAAAGCCCGCGCGTTCCGGAGTGGGCCGTGTTGAAAAACCAGTTGCCGTAAATATTCTGCGCGGAGTCAAGCACGGCTTCGGCCGTTTCAAGAGGCTCCGCGCGCAGGCCCAGACCGCAGAGCGCCATGGAGAGTGAGACGGGGCTGCAGATGTCTCCGGCGTAGTTTACCTGCTGCATCATCTGCGAGCGGCGCGGCAAAGCGAGCTTTACCGCCTTAAAACCGACGGGCCTGGCGGCGGCTTCAACGGAGGAATAGGGAGCGCCGGAGTCGGTGTAGGAAACGGCCGCGAGGCGTATTAGAGGGGGCCTGCCCCCGGCGGACATTACGGTAAGGCGGTAGCGTAAAGCTGAAGCTTTTTCTTTCAGCTTCAGGAGGTCAATGTTCAGTTTGCCGAAGGAGTTTTCCTGCGGCGCGGCGCTTATGCCGCCGCCGGCCGCGGTAAAGCGCCCGAAGCTGAACCAGGGGCTCCAGCCCTCCGCTGTTTTTACCTGCGCCTCCGCTTCCAGTTCCCCGCCGCCGGGAAAAACGACGTCTGCGGAGAGCAGCAACTCGTCAAAGGGGAAAGCGGCCTCAAGCTGCGCCGAGGTAAGTACGGCCGGGCGGCTTGAATCTTCTACTGTGAAAGCGCCGGACGGGAAGGCCGCGGGTATTAAATTCTGCGTACGGAAATCCCTGAAATCCCCCGGCAGGAAATGCACCAGGGTCCAGGAACGCGGCGCCAGGGCGGCTTTAATGTTTGCCGACATAGGCAGAAGGGCTGTTATAAACTGTTGATGTTTCCATGTACCTATAATGAAACCATTTCCCGGAGAGAACGCATTTTCGCACAAAACGGACTTTCTACGGGGGAGTCAATATTCCCTAAAATCCCGCCGGCAGGAGATGGCAAAGCCTGATATATATTATTCTATAATTAATGGTAATGAAAGTCTCCGTTGTGATTCCGGCTTTTAACGAGGAGAAACTTCTGGGCGCCTGCATAGACGGCGCTCGGGCGGCTTTTGAGGCGCAGCGCGGCGGCCCGGATTATGAGATTATAGTCTGCGACAATAACTCCACGGACGGCACCGCAGCCCTGGCTGCCGCCTGGGGAATTAAAACCGTTTTTGAGCCGCTCAACCGGATCGCCGGGGCGCGCAACCGCGGCGCGGCCGCGGCTTCCGGCGACTGGCTGCTTTTTATCGACGCAGACTCGCGCCTGTCCCCGGCAACGCTGGCAGAAACCCTGCGCCTTATGCGGACCGGAACCTGCTGCGGCGGGGGGGCGCTTGTGGCTTTTGACCCGCCTCCGCCGGCCTGGGGCGCGGCGCTGACCTGGTTCTGGAACTTTATCGCCCGGACTTTCAAGCTTGCGGCCGGTTCTTATATCTTCTGCAGGCGCGACGCCTTTGTAGCGGTCGGCGGTTTCAGCCCGTGGCTTTACGCCGCGGAGGAAATAGAACTTTCCGGCACGCTCAACCGATGGGGAACTGCAAAAGGCCTGGATTTTGAAATAATTACCGCCGTCCGGCATATCAGTTCCAGCAGGAAATTCAGGCTGTACGGCTCCAGGGAATTTTTGATAGAGGGATTTAATTTCCTGCGCGGCCCTTTCAGCGCCGTAAGGGATCCTGCCCGGCTTAAAATGTTTTATGGAGGCAAACGTTGAGCTCCCGCTGCGGGCTCACGCTGGCTTTTCTTCTGCTATGCCGCTCCGCCGCCGGAGCGGGTGGAATTTTCGGCGACACTCTGTATTCGGCGGGAAGGGTTGTCTCTTCCCCGGCGCGGATACGTAAAACAGATCTCCCTGCTATAGGCGCAGTGGCAGCGGGCGGCCTGGCGCTTTATTCCCTTGACGGACAGATCAGGCGCGTCTTCCTCAGGAACAAGTCCAGGCTGAACGACGATATTTCAAAGACCGCAGGGAAACTGGGCAACGGCGGCTATGACGCGGCTCTTATAGCGGCCTACGGCGGCCTGGGCCTGCTGCTGAAAGACATCCGTATGCAGAATACCGCGTTGCTTGCCGCGGAGTCTTTTCTGGCGGCCAATGCGGCCGGTACGCTCCTCAAATATTCTGTCGGGCGCGCCAGGCCTTATACGGAGGACGGCAAGCGCCGGTTTACGCCTTTCAGATTCAAGACCGCCGGTGCTTCTTTCCCCTCCGGGCATACAGTCAGCGCTTTTTCCGTGGCTTCCGTGTTCGCCGCCCGCTCGGAGTCACGGGCGGTAAAGGGCCTGGCCTATTCGCTGGCTTCCTGCGTGGCGTTGCAGCGGGTTTACGCCGACAAACACTGGGCGTCGGACGTTCTCGCGGGGGCGGCCATAGGCACGGCAGTCGGGCGCTGGGTGGCGGCTAAAAAAGAAAAAAGCGGTTCGTCTTCAGCCATACTGCTCCCTGTCTATTCCCCGGGTTACGCCGGGGCGGCCGCCGTTTTTAATTTTTAGGTTTTCCAGCCTTCGCACCAGTGAATGATTGTGGAATTTTATCGGGGCACCGGGAATCGGACCCGGAACTCATGCTCCCAAAGCACGCGTGAGAACCATTTCACTATGCCCCGAGTCCATATATTCTACTAAAATTGCCATGCGCCAGCAGGGTTCCAGATAAATTCCGTCTAAATAGCCCCAAAAAAAAATATATAATAAATGCATATTCCGGGATGGTGAAATGGTATCACAGCGGACTCTGAATCCGCTTTTCTAGGTTCGAGTCCTAGTCCCGGAGGATTTTTAGACAGTCATACGCAGACCCACCCATTTCTCGACGGTGGGTCGCGTTTTTTTCCGGTTCGAACCTGTTTTCTGCCGTTTTGTGCAGGGTTCGAACCATTTTGCCGCAATTGCCTATATGGCGCAACGGTTCCTCGACGAGAACGCGCAATTTTCTGTCTTTAAGCGTTCAATTTGTGCCCAACGCGGCTAGAATCTCGCGCTTTACGGTATCATCGCCCGGATGACGACTTTGTCGCCTTTTACTCCCATCATCGTCACCGGCATCCCTTTCTTGGATAGGTAATTCTTACCGATTTCCGCTTTATCAGCGTTCATGTTATTGCCTCCTGGAGCGTGTGGTTCCGATTGTCTTTTTGTGCCTCTCACAAAATCGGCGTCGCTTCGTAACCGGATTTAATAAGCTTTTCAAAATCTACAGGGCGGCAGGCCCAATATGTGCCGTCATTCCCTTGGATGATGTAGCCAGGCCATTTTGTTCTATTGCTCCAATTTATGGCGTTCGCCAGATTCTGAAACTGGGTTACGCGTTTTTTTAACTCGTTGAACTCGTTGCGGTTCATATTTTACCCTCCTGTTTGTATGCCGCCCGTCGGCATGATCATGATCTACAATGAATTCGCCGAAGAAGCAAGGCCTTTCTTCGCCAAAAAGAAGTTCATCTCGGCGGCACAAAATTATTTAAC
This sequence comes from uncultured Elusimicrobiaceae bacterium, assembly GCA_964646805.1. Taxonomy (GTDB): domain Bacteria; phylum Elusimicrobiota; class Elusimicrobia; order Elusimicrobiales; family UBA9959; genus UBA9959. The sequence continues at coordinate 15,970 of CAZYFL010000014.1, forward strand.
CGGCCTATAAATATTTGGTTTAATGTTATGTATTATGAAACCCGAGGATATTTTAAGCACCCGTGAAACCTGCCGGGAATTGGGGATTACGCATCCGACTCTATTTGCCTGGATGAAAAGAGGTAAAATTAAACCATGGGGGAAACTGGGCGGCAATTCAGCTTTATTTTTCCTAAAAACCGAAGTAGCAAAAGCCAAAGGCAAGAGATATAAGAGAATTTGAGGTTCGCATTTAAGAAAGCGATTTATGAAAAAAGGACGACTTGAACTGACTTGGGTAGGAAAGGATGAGCGGATAAGGCTGGAGCCGAGGGTTTTAGTGGAGGATACGGCGAAGTCTTACGGCGACCCGATAACCGAAAATATGGTTATTTTCGGAGATAATTTGCTTGCGCTTAAGGCTTTGGAACAGGATTTTTCCGGGCGAATAAAGTGTATCGCCATAGACCCGCCGTATAACACAGGCAACGATTTTGCCCAGTATGATGATGGGATGGAACATTCGCGCTGGCTTTCGCTAATGCGAGACCGGCTGGAGCAATTAAAAAGACTGCTTGACCCCGAAGGCTCCATTTGGATTTGCATTGATGACGACGAAAGCCATTACCTGAAAGTGCTTTGTGATGAGGTTTTCGGGCGGCAAAATTTTGTAGCAAATGTGGTTTGGCAAAAAAAATATTCTCCGCAAAATGATGCCAAATGGCTTTCAGATAGCCATGACCATATTCTTGTTTTTGCGAAAAACAAAGAAACCTGGCGTCCATTTCCTTTGCCACGAACAGAGGTAATGAATAAAAGATATAAAAACCCTGACAATGACCCGCGAGGTCCGTGGAAACCCGGCGACCTATCTGTCAAAACATATACTCCAACCACTGATTACCCCATAAAACTTCCAAGTGGTAGGATCGTTAATCCTCCTGAAAGTCGGTGTTGGGTTTTTAATAAAAATAGATTCGAGCAACTGGTTGCGGATAATCGTATATGGTTTGGCAAAACGGGCAACAATGTCCCCTCTACAAAACAATTCCTATCTGAAGTTCAAGACGGCACCGTATCCAAAACTATTTGGCTTCGTGACGAAGTAGGCGATAATCAGGAAGCAAAAAAAGAAGCAAAGCAGTTTAATAATGATGATGTTTTCGCTACCCCGAAGCCTGAGCGCCTCATTCAGCGGATTTTAACTTTGGCCACAAAAGAGGGCGACTTGGTTTTGGATTCTTTCGCTGGGTCTGGCACTACCGGCGCAGTGGCGCACAAGATGGGCCGCAAATGGCTAATGTGCGAGCTTGGTGAGCATTGCCATACCCACATCATCCCGCGCATGAAGGCCGTCATAGACGGTGAGCAGGGCGGCATATCCAAAGCCGAAAACTGGCAAAGAGGCGGCGGGTTTAAATATTACCGGCTTGCGGAATCCCTGCTTGTGAGGGATAAAGATCTTTCAACCAAAGACCATCCCGTTTACATCATCAACCCGCGCTATGACGCAAAAATGCTTATCCGCGCTATCTGCAAGGTTGAGAATTTCCACTATCGCAACCAGGGCAGACTGCACGGCGTATCCAGCGAAAGCCGGTTCCTGCATGTGACCACACAGCTTCTGACCCAGAAATATCTGGACTCACTATCCGAGGATATCGCGCCGGAGCAGTCCCTACTCGTTTATTGTACCCGCAGCGGACGCGGCTTGCACCTGCCACCGAACATTGAACTTAAAAAAATCCCGCGCGATCTTTTAG
>CAZYFL010000015.1:0-1508 GCA_964646805.1 uncultured Elusimicrobiaceae bacterium
CATCCTCATTCTGACTCCTGAATTCTGACTTCTGGCTACCTGAGTAGTTACTTTTCTTCATTGTTCCGTTTCGTCTTCTTCCACATATTCGTATTCTTCTTCAGGCGCGGCCTGCTTCTTAGGAGCGGCTTTCTTAGCCTGCGGCCTGGGGGTCTGCTTAACCCCGGCTTTCTTCTTTGAGGCTTTCCTGGGGGGCTTTGGTTCGGCCTCCCCGGCCAGTGCGCCAAAAGCGGCCTTTCCCGCGTCATTGGAGGGCAGCACGGTCTTTTTTGCGCGGTCCACAAGGAAGGTATAGGTGAGGTTGTCCGTTTTTGTGGGTATTATAGCGGTTATCTCGAATATTCCTTCAGTGGTAGGCCTTACTTCCCAGCCGGTGCGGTTGAAGTTGCCGCCGGCCTTGCCGGCATGTTCATAGATCTTGTTCTCCAGGCTCAGGCCGCCGGGTTTCAACTTGAAAGTACGGGCAAGGTAAATTATTTCGGGGGTGACATCCCCCTGCTGTACGGGGGCGGGTTGCGCCGCCTCTAGCTGCACCTGTTCCTGTATGGCTACCGATGCCTGCTCCGCCGCCGTTGCGGATTGCTGCGGCTGGGCCGGCGGGGCGACTACAAAAGGCAGCGGGAAGGGGATAAACTTTGTGGCATCAAAAACTCCGAAATTCTTCAGCCCTATTACGGTACCAAGCAGCACCGCCGCCAGCAGGACCAGCGTAAGTATGAATCTGAAGACTTTTTTAAGAGTCGGCCCGATTTTTGAGGATTTGCTACCCGTGTCCGCTATTTCCACCGATTTCGCGGTTTCCTTTGCGGCTTCAGTTTTGGGTTTTTCGGCCTGCTTTACGGGCTGTACGCCGAAAACCGTGCTTGAAATTTTCTCCATTTCCATTTTCTGATCATTAGCAGGGGCCTGCTGGGGGTTTCTGCATGCCGCTTTAAGTTCGTCCACGGCGTTTTCAAGATAAACCAGTTTGTCCATAATCTCGCGCTGAAACTGGGAGTTTTTAATGGAGGAGATAACCTCTCCCATTTGGTCAAGCTGAAACCTTAAGGTGTCTATCGCCGAATTGATATCCTGGCGCGTGGCCGCCGCTTTAGAAAGGGCATCCAGTCTCTGGACCAGATTTTCAAGGCCGGCCATGTCGGCTACCGCGGGGGAAGCGGCGGCTGCCGGTCTGGAGAATGTTTCAGTCACGGGGGCGGGTGCCGGTTCAGCCTCAGGCATGACCGGCGACAATTTCCCGGCAGGCTGCGATAAAGCCACCTGCGGATCCAGGGTTATTCCCTCCGCCGCAGCGGCGGCCTGATAGGGTTGCGCGACGGCGGGTTCGGCCCCGGCCTTACCCAGGCGGTTTACGGCGATGTTAGTCATCCCCGGAAGGCGTTCGGTGGGGGGAATCGGCTCCACGGGCTGTGCGGTTGTAAGGGGCTTGAAGCTTAATGAAGGGGCTTCAGTAAAAAGAGGATTCGGGGGCTCGGTTGCGGGGATCGCGGTTTCCTTAACCCGGGCAG